>DFBP01000060.1:36881-42011 GCA_002366685.1 Rhodobacterales bacterium UBA3077
CCGCGGATGGCGGCTACATAGCCACCCGGGCCGGCACCAATTACGACGAGATCATAGGTAGACATTTAGTTTCCTTCCGGCCAAATCTTTAGCTGCGACAATAACGCCCCTGCGGCAGGGTGCAAGGGGGACAGATGCAACGCAGCTATGCATTACAAGACATGCGCCTGAGTGAAACGTAAGAGTTCTTCTAACCAAAAAGCTCGTGGCACAGCTCCAGCGCTTCCACCAGCTTATCCACCTCATCGGTAGTATTGTAGAGGCCAAAGGAAGCGCGGCAGGTGGCGGATACCCCCAAATGTTGCATAAGTGGCTGCGCGCAGTGGTGCCCTGCCCTGACGGCTATGCCTTTTTGGTCAACGATGGTGGAAATATCATGCGGATGCGCCCCGCCGGACATGGTAAAGCTGAAAATTGCGCCTTTACCCGGAGCGTCGCCTTGCACATTTAACCAGTTTAATCCCGCGAGTTTACTCCGAGCGTAGTCACGCAAACTTGCCTCGTGTGCCGCAATACTATCCATCCCGAGGTTTTGCATATAATCAATTGCCACACCCAACCCGATCATCTGAACAATCCCGGGTGTGCCTGCTTCAAATTTGTGCGGTGGAACGTTATAGCTGACAGTCTCACGGGTTACGTCAGCGATCATGTCACCGCCGCCCATGAACGGCCGCATTTCATCCATGCGTTCTCGCCGGATAAAAATAGCCCCCGAAGAGGATGGGCCATAGAGCTTGTGGCCGGTGATCGAATAAAAATCACACCCGATATCGGCAACATCCACCGGCATGTGAACCGTGGCCTGCGAGCCGTCAATACAGGTTGCGATGCCGCGCTCACGAGCCGCGTGGCATACGGTTTTCACATCCACCACCGTGCCGAGCACGTTGGACATATGTGTGAGCGCAATAAGCTTCGTTTTCGGTGTAATCGCCTCAATGACGGCTTCGGCATCCAGCGAACCATCGGAAGCGGGTTCAACCCATTTCAGCACCACACCCATGCGTTCGCGCAGGAAATGCCATGGCACTATATTGGCATGATGCTCCATGACCGATAGCAAAATCTCGTCACCTGCTTGCAAGTTTGGAACAGCCCAACCGTAAGATACGAGATTGATGCCTTCTGTCGAGCCAGAGGTGAAAATAACCTCTTCTTCGCTCGGAGCGTTCAGAAAACCACGGATTTTACCGCGAACCGCTTCGTATTTATCGGTCGCAAGGTTTGATAGAAAATGCAGCCCGCGATGAACATTTGCGTATTCTTCGGCGTAGCCACGCGTTACCGCATCTATCACCACCTGCGGCTTTTGCGATGAGGCGCCGTTATCAAGATAAACAAGGGGTTTGCCGTGCACTTCGCGTGCCAGTATCGGGAAGTCCTTCCGGACTTCTTCAACATCATACATGGTTCAGGCCTTTAGATAACTCCGTTAGCTCTCATATAGAGTGCGAAGAACCATAGTGCCATAGCTGTGATGCTCATTCCGGCAAAAACCGGGAAGGTTTGTTTGAAGCCGTGGGCTTGCGCAACACCGGCTGAAATAAAGTAAACGAAGGGTATCAGGCTCAACCAGTATGGTGCCTGAGAAATGATCTCCCCTTTCAGGAAGGGAAACGCGGTTTCAAGGCTCGCGAAGGCGACTGTAACCACCGCAAAAAAGAAACCAAATGGGGCAGCGACCAGGCTGCCCCAAAACACTCCGGCGCGGGTCGATTTCCAGCTGCCAGTGCCGCCTATGATCCGCATTACCGAACCGAGCACAACTGAAAAAAGATAAACCACTGCTGTTCGCGCAAAAAGAGCAACAATCAGCCAAAGGCCGATCTCAGCGGGGAGTAGGTCTTTTGCGCCCAACGTGGGCGCGACCACGGCCTTTAAAGACCATGAAAGGAAAAACACCATATCCGAAAGAAGGATATAAAAAAGTAAGCGACCCTCTGAAGGGTTCTCTTCAATCAAGCGCTGGGTTGAAGTGCGCATATTTTTCCATGCATCAAGAATGCGCATGGCAAGGCCGCTATTTTCTGTTTGATACGTACCGATGCCGGTTTGGAAGACGTTGTCTCTAACCGAACTCTCCATCGAAAAATAGCTTTCGCCGTTCCCTTCAGATGTCATCGCCGTATCAACCATAAACTCATCCCATAATTACTGTCCTAAAGCCGAGTATCAGGAGAAAAGCTGTCAGAATTATGGCAGACATGGTCAATATTGGGGATTTGAAGCCTTCAGCCACACTAAGCGTGGAAGCCCAAACAAAGGAGAACAACAAAAACATCAATAAAGAAAGGGTTTCGGCCAAAATCTCTACCGGAAGTGCGGTTTGAATTATGGTAGAAATTAATGCCAATGGTGCTACCAAAAGTAGTGACCAGAACAGAGCCAGCCTTGATTTCGCCCCATTTCCCTGCCCGCCAAACAGGTTGGCTACTATCCGAGATAGCGCAGCTAGCGCGTAAAACATGAGGGGCGCAAAAAAGAATGAGCCCACCAAATTAGTGATAAAGAGCGCCATGCCGGAGACTTCTTCAGTGGCGGCGGCCGCCGAAAGCTTCAAAAGCTCCGGCACCCGTGCAATGAAATACAAAAAGCACGCCATCACCAGATATACCAGCAACCGCTCCTCTCCGGGGTTCGAGTCGATCTGCCTCTGCATTGAGGCCCCGAACCCGCGATAAGCACGTAATATCTCACGCGTGACGGTCATGCGCTATGGCGCTGTGCCCAGCCTACCAAACGCGAGCGGATGTCATCCGCCAAGGCTTCGTCTTCTATTTCCTGAATCGCTTCATCAAGAAAGGCCGCAATCATCATATTCTGTGCCTCTGAGCGTGGCACGCCGCGCGACATCAGATAAAACATGCTGTTTTCATCCACCGCCCCGCAGGTTGACCCATGGGAGCACGCCACATCGTCGGCATAGATCTCAAGTTCGGGTTTTGCCAGAAAGTTACTATCTTCATTCAGCAAGAGACCTTGCGAAATTTGGTAGCCATCTGTTTTCTGCGCATCGGGTTGCACCAGAATTTTGCCCTGAAACACCCCTGTCGCCCCGTTTTTTAGAACCTTTTTGAAGACCTGACGGCTTTCGCAATCAACGGCATCATGGGTTATAAAAATCGTGTCATCGTGCAGAAAATCCCCATCCCCCAAGCTCGCGCCTGAAACGCTGGCTTTGGCGTTGTTACCGTTGATATCAATGACAACCTCGTTGCGGGTCAACTTGCCGTTTACGGTTAGCGTAAATGATTTGAAGGTGCTTTCTTCACCCAATCGGGCAAACATGTGGGTAACGGCAAGGCGCGCATGATCTCGCCCTTGGGCGCGCAAATGGTGAAATGCGCCCCTGTCAGCCACATCAACCTCGATACAGGTGTTTAGCCTTGCCGCACCGGCGCCGTTTTCAAGTATACTCAGATCAGCGCCGCTTTCGACCCGCACAACATGGTGAATGACAACATCACTTTGCGCACTTTCCCGCAGGTAACGGAAAGCAACGGGCTTCGAGATTTTACCGGTAGCACGAATGACGAACCCTTGTTCGGCCATCGCTGTGTTTAGCGCCGCAAATGGCCGTTGGACCGGAGTCTGGCCATTGGCTTCCAGCTGGCCAAAAACGTCACTTGCCCAGTGGATATCGCTGTTCATCGCGTCTTCCAGTGTGGAAATCTCGAGGGATTCGCCGCTCAGATCGTCGGATTGCTCCGGAGAGAACACGCCGTCAACGAATGTGATGAGCAGTTTTTCAACGCCGTCAAAAACGGGCGATTCATCAAGTTCCAGGATACCCACATCAGCGGTATTTTCCGCATTTAATTCGGTCGGGTTGGTGTAGCGCCAGTATTCGTCTCGCCGACCTGCCGCGCCCATGGAAAGCACACGACCTCGTGCGGCTTGCCGTGCGCTATCGGCCCAGTTGGAGGCGGCGGGCGGTGAAGCGTGACGGCCCAACAAGGTTTCAGCCGCGCTTTCCTGCTTTGGTTCGCCCATTATGCCACCTCGTTTAAAAGGTCTGCATAGCCGTTGTTTTCAACTTCAAGCGCCAGTTCCGGGCCGCCCGATTTGATAATTTTACCATCAGCCATAATGTGCACAACATCCGGCTTAATATGATCAAGCAGGCGCTGATAGTGGGTGATAACAAGGAAAGAGCGTTTGCCGTCACGTAGCGCATTCACACCCTCTGAAACCAGTTTCATCGCGTCCACATCAAGGCCGGAATCGGTCTCGTCCAAGATGCACATTTTAGGCTCCAGCATAGCCATTTGCAGAATTTCATTCCGCTTTTTCTCACCGCCCGAGAAACCAACATTAACGGGGCGCTTAAGCATCTCCGCATCAATTTTCAGCGCTTTGGCTTTTTCGCGCACCAGTTTCAGGAACTGCGCGGCGTTCAGCTCTTCCTCACCCCGCGCCTTACGCTGGGAATTAACCGCCGTGCGCAAAAAGGTCATGTTACCCACGCCCGGAATTTCGACCGGATACTGGAACGCCAAAAACAGGCCCGCCGCAGCGCGCTCATCTGGTTCCATCTCAAGCAGATCAACGCCGTCCAACTCGACCGAGCCAGCATCAACCACATAACCGGATTTGCCGGAGGCGACATAAGACATGGTCGATTTACCCGAGCCATTCGGCCCCATAATCGCATGCACTTCGCCCTCGCCGATGCTCAGGTTCATCCCTTTCAGGATTTGCTTATCTTCATCCTCAAGCGAGGCTTTCAGGTTTTTGATTTCAAACATTTTTCACTCCATCTACCGAGTTTTCGGTTTCTTTATTTCTTTGTCTCATTTCCGCCAACTGGCGTTGTGTTTCTTGTTCTCTCGCTTTAGCAGCAGATCTATTTGTTTCGGCCGCACGTCTTGCCCGCTTTGCCAAGAGTTTCACTCGTATTTTTAGTCCAAGCGCCAACCCAACAGCAAACCAAATAAATCCAGAAAGTTTCCAAATTATAGATGGCAAATCAAGATAGCTCGTTATGAACATACCCAAACCAAGAACAGCAACAATTACGACAAGAACCTCCTGCCAACGCCCATTTTCCTCGGTTGCCAGACCAAGACTTTTCAGTTCGGCATCTTGACGCATTTTGTCTGATTGTAGGCCGCTCCTGAATCTCAT
>DFBP01000146.1:0-4653 GCA_002366685.1 Rhodobacterales bacterium UBA3077
TTGCGTGTAACGCCCGAGCAAGAAAGACGCGGCCAGCTAATTATTTCCGACCCGCTGGCAGCAGGATTTGAAATCGACAATCCCAATCTCTTACGATCCGGTGATATCTCAAGTCTTGATTGGCTCCAACTTGATGACGGGGCATCGGCAACCGAGTTCAGGGATGACCGGTTTGTATCCGCGATTGACTGGGGTAAAAAAGGAAGTTTGCAGCTGGCATATATCGTTCGGGCTGTCTCACCCGGGCGCTTCAGGCAGCCAGCGGCCCATGTGGAGGACATGTACCGGCCAAGTCTTCGGGCCAACACGGGGGTAAACTACATTACCATCCTGCCCTCTAGATAATGCGCCGACTTGCCAGATATATTATCGCCACCGCGTTGCTTGTTATTGCAACTGCGATGGCGCTCGATGACTGGGTAAAACGAACTGAACTTCCCGACTTGAACCTCGAAACGGCCGTCACGGTGCTGGATAAAAACGGGGATTTGTTGCGGCCTTTCGCGGTTGATAACGGGCTTTGGCGACTGCCCGTAGCGCTATCAGATGTAGACCCGCGCTACCTTGAAATGTTGATCACCTTTGAAGACAAGCGGTTTTACAGCCATAGGGGCGTTGACCCACGCGCCCTTCTGAGGGGGCTTCAGCAATTCATATTAAATGGTCGAATTATCTCTGGCGGGTCTACGCTTACGATGCAGGTTGCGCGGCTGTTGGAGCGCGGCGAAACCGGAAATATCCGCGCTAAAGTTCGGCAAATAAGAGTAGCCCTTGCCCTAGAGCGCAAACTGAACAAAAGCGAGATTCTTACGCTCTATCTGCAAATGGCACCGATGGGGGGCAATATTGAGGGTGTTCGCGCGGCCACCCTCACCTACTTTGGTAAAGAACCATCACGCCTTAATCCGGCGGAATCCGCCCTCCTTGTGGCTTTGCCGCAAGCCCCCACCTCTCGCCGGCCGGACCGGTTCTCAACTGCCGCGCGCATAGCCCGTGACCGGGTGTTGGACAGGGTCGAAATTGCCGGCCTTCTGCCAGAACTTGAGGCCCAGGCTGCAAAGCAGGCTGATATCCCGACTGAGCGCATTCCCTTTCCGCTTCTGGCCCCCCATTACACCGATGCCCTACGGCGCCAGTATCCGGAAACCAGAACGTTTGAAACAACGCTAGACCGGGATATTCAAACGGCCCTTCAGCAACTCCTGCAAGAATCTATGGCCATGCGCGAGCGCGGATTGTCAGCGGCGTTGGTTTTGGCGGAACATGGCTCAGGTGACATTCTGGCAACCATCGGCTCTGCCGATATCTTTGACAGCCGCGCAGACGGGTTTGTCGATATGACACAAGCCATCCGCTCACCGGGCTCAACGCTCAAACCGCTCATCTACGGAATCGGCTTTGAAAACGGGATCGCTACGCCGGAAACGTTGATTGACGATAGGCCTATGCGGTTTCGCGGGTATGAACCGCAAAATTTTGACCGACGGTATCGCGGCACGGTATCCATTCGAAGAGCGCTGCAATTATCGCTCAATATCCCCGCTGTTGCGATGATGGATGCAATTGGCCCGGCTCAATTCCTGAGTCGGTTGCGCCGCGCTGGAATTGAGCCGGACCTTCCCACGGGTGGCGCGCCGGGGTTGGCCATTGCGCTTGGCGGCATCGGGTTATCGCTGCAAGATCTCGTGACCCTTTATGCCGGAATAGCGCGGGGCGGAGAACCTGTTGAACTCTCGGGTCTTGGCGGTCAATCGGGGGGGAACCCGATCCTGTTGCCCGGTGCCGCCTGGCAGGTGCTTGAAATACTGGCCGCAACACCGCCGCCTGAAACAGCGGCGATAGACCAGATCGCCTACAAAACCGGTACATCTTACGGCCATCGTGACGCCTTTTCGATAGGCTTTGACGGTCGCTATGTAATGGGGGTTTGGATCGGGCGGCCCGATGGTGCCTCCGTCCCCGGACTCCAAGGCATAAAAGATGCAGCGCCGTTATTATTCGAAGCCTTTTCCCGCCTTTCTGAAAACCCCGCACCTCTTCCTGCGCCCCCGCCCTACGTCTTGACCGGAGCCCGGGAGACACTCCCGCTCCCAATGCAACATTTTCAATCCCGAGGAGATGCCGGCTTTATCGACCCTAACCAACCCGAAATCTCGTTTCCACCAGATGGCGCAGAAATTGATCTAGGCTTGTCGGACGCCCGCTCGACTGCCGAGATGATACTCAAACTAAAGGGAGGCACCCCTCCTTTTGCCTGGATCATAAACGGAGAGCCCGTTTTGCCCGCAATTTATGAACGCCAGCTATTTTGGCCGGTCGATTCAGGCGGATTCGTTACAGTTTCGGTCATAGATTCACTGGGCCGCGCCGCACGAACCCGCTTTTTTCTGCAATAAGCTGGAAAATTGCCTCATTTTCGACGGCTGCCCTTGACCAACAGCCCGATTCCATCCAATTACTAGCAATGGGCTTATCGGCCCCCTAAATGATCACAACACAAGGACTTGACCCATAGCTCGCAGACCTCATAACGCGCCTCCGCAGCGCGACACCGGCCCCCGCGCCAATTCCCGCATTCGTGCCGACGAAATCCGCTTAATCGGCGCCGAAGGTGAAAACGTCGGTGTTGTCACGCCAGAACGTGGCATGCAGCTCGCTGATGAAGTTGGCCTTGATCTGGTTGAAATTTCACCAAACGCCAACCCGCCTGTCTGCAAAATTATGGATTTCGGCAAATTCAAATACGAACAGCAGAAAAAAGAAAATGAAGCGCGTAAACGCCAAAAGATTATCGAGGTGAAGGAAGTAAAATTCCGTCCGAACACGGACACCAACGATTATGATGTCAAAATGCGAAACGTGTATAAGTTTCTTGAGAACGGCGACAAAGTTAAGATCACACTCAGGTTCAGGGGCCGTGAAATGGCGCATCTTAGCTTGGGGCGGAAACTACTGGAACGCGTGGCCGTAGATGTAGCTGCAGCCGAATTGGGTAAAGAAGACAACATACCCAAAATGGAAGGCCGCCAGATGGTTATGATGATCAATCCTATCAAAAAATAATTGGGGCGCCTTCGGGCGCCTTTTTTGTTAGCGCAAAAGGGAACAACCGTTCGGGACGTTTAACGGGCCCAGTTTTCTATGGGCAGTCCTGCTGAAAAGCCTTATGAAAAGCGAATGAAAAAGAAATTGAAATTTCGGCACTTGGTTGAAGCCATTATAATCTGGGCTTTGCCATTTTCACTTCGTCCGCTTCCTTTTGCGATTCGGGTCCGTGTTGGTGGCGTCTTTGTTGGTGGCGCAATTAGGCTCATTCCGTCTTTGCGTAAACGGATTCAAGATAATCTGTCCCTTATTTATCCCAATATGCAACCCGATGAAAAAAAGGCTTTATACAAGAGCATATCCAAAAATATTGGTGAGCGCTTTATTGAAGCATTTTACAATCAAGAATTTGACAAGTGGATAAAAAACCTTCGCTATGCCGACGACGCATTTGACAAAATTATTGAAGCCCAAGAAGCAGGTCACCCCGTTATACTTGTATCGGGTCATTTGGGCCAACTACAGGCCCCAAGGGTAGTCCTTGCCAATCTGGGGCACCCAAGTGCGGCCATTTACAAAGAAAATGCAAACCCTATTTTCGAGGGCCGTCACCGCAAAAATATGACATATCCGGACGCACCTTTTTTTGCGACCGGACCTGCAGGTATGCGCAAAATGCTAAAGCATCTTAAATCCGGCGGTATGGTATCCGTGTTGCTAGACCAGCGCGCAAATGATGGAGAGCTCATAGATTTTATGGGCAAAGCCTCGCTTACATCAACGGCCATGGCGAGCCTGGCGATCCGAACCAACGCACTGATGATACCCGTCTATTCTGTTGTCCGGTCTGATAAAAGCGGAACAGATATTTACGTTGAAGCCCCGATTAAACACACAGACCCACTTCAAATGACTCAGGAATTCAATGATAGTTTGAGCGCGCGCGTTTGGAAAAACCCCGAGCAATGGTATTGGCTCCACAAACGTTGGGCGCGGCCTGATCTTCAGGAATAGCGCGCCCTAAGCTCATTTTTCTGAACCTTCCCCATAGTATTGCGTGGCAACTCTTCTACAAATATTACCTCACGCGGGCATTTGTAGCGGGCCAGATGTTGCGAAATATCTTCCAGAATTTCTTTTGCATTCAGCGATTTTGAAGCAACAATCACAGCCACTACTTTTTCCCCGAGGTCATCATCAGGCACGCCCACAACGGCGCTTTCGGTCACACCATCAAGCCTATCGATAACCTCTTCGACCTCTTTTGGGTATATATTAAACCCTCCCGAAATAATGAGGTCCTTATTGCGTCCAACAATTGTTACATAGCCCTCTTCATCAAGCTGCCCCAGATCACCGGTTATAAACCAACCATCAGGGCGTAACTCCTCAGCGGTTTTTTCCGGCATATTCCAATATCCTGAAAAAACGTTTTCACCGCGCACTTCGATCCCGCCAATTTCTCCTTGAGGCGCATCTATCCGAAGGTCAACACCCGGTAAGGGCAACCCTACAGTTCCGGCTTTGCGTTTGCCGTTATATGGATTAGACGTGTTCATATTGGTCTCGGTCATGCCGTAGCGCTCTAAAATAACATGCCCTGTGCGC
>DFBP01000146.1:4708-5026 GCA_002366685.1 Rhodobacterales bacterium UBA3077
CTTTCTTTTAACAGCCGTGTATAAAATGTAGGAACGCCCATTAGCGTTGTCGCCCGTGGCATGGCTTCCAAAATTTGTTTGGCGTCGAATTTGGGCAAAAACTCAAGGCTGGCACCGGCCATTAATGCAACATTTGTTGCAACAAATAGGCCATGAGTATGAAATACCGGCAATGCGTGGATAAGAACATCATCTTGTGTGAACTGCCAATAATCCTTTAATACCCGTGCATTACTTGCCAATGCTTTATGACTTAACATCGCGCCTTTTGAGCGGCCGGTGGTGCCGGACGTATAAAGTATGGCGGCCAAATCTTCC
>DFBP01000146.1:5100-5392 GCA_002366685.1 Rhodobacterales bacterium UBA3077
TTTCGGTGCTTTTCTGGCTCCTGCACAAATACAACCGGTGTCGCGTCTTCCAGAAAGTAGCGCAACTCGGCATCTGTATATGCAGGATTGAGGGGAAGAAATATCCCCCCTGCCATGACCGTCGCCAAATACAGCTGAAGCGCTTCAACAGATTTACCAACCTGCATCGCCACACGGTCACCCGGCGCGATCTTTAGGGCCGCTGCCATCTGCTCCGCACCTTCGAAGAAGGATGCATATGTCATGGGTTTATCACCGCCAATAAACACAGAATCGGGGGCGGTATGGGCAC
>DFBP01000146.1:5443-6417 GCA_002366685.1 Rhodobacterales bacterium UBA3077
AAAATCCGCTCCAGAGCGCGTGCAGAAGCCAAAAGCCCCGCCTCACCTCTGTTGCTTCCGACCAGCTGAATGCCCATAGGCATCCCGCTCGACATCCGCCCCATTGGCAAGGAAAGGGCCGGTAGGCCGGTTACACTGGAAAGGTTGGAAAACCCGAGCCAATCCACGTAATCAAGTGATTTAACGCCTGCAACTTCGGGTGGGTATTCTAGCTCACGTGGCAATGGCCCCAACCCGACAACGGGGCAGGCAAGCACATCAAATTGCCCAAGCAGTGCCATTGCTTCAAGGTATATCGCGGCTTGCGATCTGGCAGCAACTGCAATGTCTTCAGCCCTCAAGGCTTCTGCATCTGCCGCATTCCCCATTATCGTGGCTTTGAAATGGCGTCGAACTTCTTCCGAAAATCCTAGATTTGAGGTTGCAAATGAAAGGGCACGGTTTGTGCGAAAGCACTGGTCCAAACCACTTGAATCAAGTGTCACTTCCTCCACGATACAGCCCGCTGCCTCGGCTTTGGCTAGTCCGGTCGCCAAAAACTGCGACACGTCTTTTTCTACGGGGGCGTGGCCACACAGGTCAGGCATATATCCAATGCGAATTTTGTCGGGTGCGCGCTCTACGGAATTCAAAAATGGCTCGTCAGGTGCAGGGTATCCGATCGGGCCACCTTCACCGCCACTCATCGCATCCATAAACAAGGCGCAGTCTGCCACGTTACGCGCCATAGGGCCTTGAACTCCGATCCTGTCAAACACCTGAGAACTGCCGCCTGCACGACCGGGTGAAGGGCGTAGCCCGACAACTCCACAATAGGCGGCCGGTGTCCGCAATGATCCACCGTAATCAGACCCGTGGCTTAGCCAAACTTGGCCGGTTGCCAGCCCCGAAGCGGCACCACCGGATGAGCCGCCAGCATTGAGCGCGAGGTTATGGGGGTTGCCGGTTGGGCCAAAAACATCATTGAATGTATT
>DFBP01000039.1:0-328 GCA_002366685.1 Rhodobacterales bacterium UBA3077
TCGTTGGGGCCACTGGGAATGTGGGCCGCGAAATGTTGAATATTCTGATTGAGCGGGAGTTCCCGATCGACGAGATTGCCGTGCTGGCAAGCCGTCGTTCGCTCGGTACCGAATGCACATTTGGCGATAAAACCCTGAAGACGGACGATCTCGACACCTTTGATTTCACCGGCTGGGATATGGCGCTATTTGCCATCGGCTCTGATGCTACCCAAAAATATGCGCCCATCGCAGCGGCGGCTGGTTGTGTGGTAATTGATAATTCGTCGCTCTACCGCTACCACCCCGATATCCCGCTGATTGTGCCGGAAGTAAACCCGGACGATAT
>DFBP01000039.1:358-714 GCA_002366685.1 Rhodobacterales bacterium UBA3077
TTGCATGACCGTGCGACCATCAAGCGTGTCGTTGTATCCACCTACCAGTCGGTTTCCGGCGGTGGCAAAGACGCGATGGATGAGCTCTGGATGCAGACCAAAGGCATGTATGTGCCGGGCCAGGAGCGTGAACCCAAAATCTTCACCAAGCAAATCGCCTTCAACGTGATCCCGCATATCGATAAATTCATGGATAGCGGTGACACCAAAGAAGAGTGGAAAATGGTTGCCGAAACCAAAAAGATCGTGGACCCGAAAATCAAGGTCACCGCCACCTGCGTGCGCGTGCCGGTTTTTGTCGGCCATTCCGAAGCTGTGAATATTGAGTTCGAGGACTTCTTGGACGAAGACGAAGC
>DFBP01000039.1:761-2260 GCA_002366685.1 Rhodobacterales bacterium UBA3077
GAAAGCGTGGGCGAATTCGCCACCTATATCAGCCGCATCCGGCAGGATACCACCATTGAAAACGGCCTGAACCTGTGGTGCGTGTCTGACAACCTCCGCAAAGGTGCTGCGCTAAATGCGGTGCAGATTGCAGAGCTCTTGGGCCGGCGGGTCCTGAAAAAGGGTTAAATGGTTAGAGCCCGGCCTGCTTCACGCGGGCCGGGCGCTTATTCTTGGCAAAATCAGCATTCCGGCGCAGGCACTTGAAGCCCTTGGGCCCGTTTCCGACAATCGTCACTATCATTTGTGAGCGCCAAAACCAACACAGCCACGATCACCAGCGGGACGATCCACGCAGCGGAACCACCCATCATGGCAGGTTCTTCAATCGCTGTGACTTGTGGGGGAACGTAAGCAACACTACCGGCATTTGCGGTTACGGAGCTGGCCAGAATCATGGATGCTATCAGGATTTTCTTCACATCAACCTCTCAAGATTTAATCATTAATGAATCAAACTTTAAAGATTGATTGCCATATTGTCCACAAAGTTGAGCTCGTAATTTCTCGTCCATCAACGCCAAGTTCGTCTTTAATTTTCGGCAATCATGTCCCGCGCCAAGCTTGAGCGCATCGCGATCTTAATGCGGGAAATGGCTGACTGAGAAAAGCTTCTGGGTACAAGCAGTTCATAGCTGCTTTCAACGGAGAGGAGCGTTACGGGAATATCGGAGAGCGCCGTATGTGCCACCCCGCTAGCGCCGACATTTGCGAGGTCCAGCGCACAAAGACGTGCCAAAACATTGGTAAGACCACGGCCTTCAAGGCGAACACGGATAAAGGCATCCGACATGTCAGCCACGGCCGCCATGCCCGCCAGCGCCTTGCTTGTATTTTGCATCAAGCCTTGTTCGCCAAAAACCAGCCACTGGCCGGGGCGGAACCATAAAGCACTTGCCCTGTCGCTGGCTTCCCGTTGCCCGACCGGTGGCAAGATCATTCCGATGGCCGGTCGCAACACGTCAGCCACAGCCATTTCCTGCCCTTTGAAAGGTGCCACCGAGATGGCGTTGTCAAAAGCGGACTCTACCAGCCTTGTCCCGCCAATTTCGAACGGTAGATCCAGTCCTTCATGGGCTTCGGTTTCTCTAAGCACGAAGTTTCTCCCCTTTAGGGTCCACAAAAACCGGGGGCCCGACCTCGCAAACCGCTGCCACGCCGTTCACGCGGTCAACCATGCGGATATGTTCCCCGTGCCGCGCCCGTCCGTTTTCCAGCAACCCCAGCGCGAGCATGCAGCCCAGCGTTGGCGAAAACACCGCCGAAGTGATATGCCCCTGAACATTCTCGGCCTTAAAATCCCCCTCTACCAGAAGCGCACCGCCGATCAACGCTTTAACCGTGCCAACCGTTTTGAGCCCGACCAATTCGGGCCCGCGCAAGCCTTCGCGTACCGCCATTGCTTTGCCGATAAAGGACTTATCCGGTGTCAGGAATCCAAGATCATGGTGGCTCACGCG
>DFBP01000039.1:2365-3373 GCA_002366685.1 Rhodobacterales bacterium UBA3077
GCCGGTACGGCAATCTCAAACCCGCGCTCGCCAGAATAGGACACGCCGTAAACCCGTGCCTTCACGCCTTCGATATCCATTTCCTGAAAATGCATGAAGGAGGGTCCGGCAAGCATTTCAGCCGCTTTTGGCCCGCTCACCGCCACTTGCGCCCATTGCTCGGTCACATCCACTATCTGCACATCCAGATCAGGCCAGCGCACCCGCGCGCAAAACTCCAGATGGCTCAACACTTCGGCACTCGCGCCTGTCGTCGGATGCAAAATATAGTGCGTGTCATCGAGCCTTGCGACCGTGCCGTCATCCATCACAAATCCGTCGTCGCGCAGCATCAACCCGTAGCGAATCCGGCCGGTTTTCAAGCTTTGCATCGGTGTCAGGAAAATACGGTCAAGGAAAACTCCCGCGTCAGGCCCCTGTATATCCAGCTTGCCAAGAGTCGAGACTTCGGTCACCCCCACAGCATTGCGCACCATATTGACCTCGCGGTCACAGCTTTGCCGCCATGTCGTTTCACCCGCTTGCTTAAACAGCGAAGACCGCTGCCACAGGCCCATTTCAAGCCAGCTGGCGCTCTTACCGCGGGCATAGGCATCACCCGGCATCCGCCGTTCCGGTGCAAAATCCGGGCCGTGGTGCCGCCCTGCGAGTGCACCAAGTTGCACAGGCGAATAGGGCGGGCGGAACATGGTGGTTCCGGTTTCGGGAATGCCCTGCCCGGTGAGCCCCGCCATTACTGCAAGCGCTCCGATATTGGCAGTTTTACCTTGGTCGGTGGCCATGCCCAGCGTAGTATAGCGCTTCATATGTTCAACCGAACGCATGTTTTCCGAATGGGCTTGCGCCACGTCCTTCACGGTCACGTCATTCTGGAAATCAAGCCACGCGCGGCCTTTGGCTTCAACCTGCCAGAAAGGGGTGATCTGAACGGGGGCGTCCTCGGCTTTAGGAAGCTCCGCAGCTTTGACTCCCGGCAAATTAGCAGCCGCCTCGGAGCCCGATTGCAAT
>DFBP01000039.1:3412-3560 GCA_002366685.1 Rhodobacterales bacterium UBA3077
CCGCACCGGCAGCAACCAGCCCCGACACGGCGTTTTCGCTTGGCACAAATGCCGCGATATCATCGCGCCAAACCGGCCGTGCGCCCATGTGGCTGGTTAAGTGCACAGTCGGATTCCACCCGCCCGCCATCGCCAGTCCTTCCGCCTC
>DFBP01000039.1:3575-10960 GCA_002366685.1 Rhodobacterales bacterium UBA3077
CCGAGCCGTCCTTTCGTGTTTACAACCACAGCGTTTTGCAAATGGCGAAAGCCTGTTTCGGCATTTGCACCTGCGCGGGCATCAACCAGTGTCACTTCTGCGCCAGCCTTGACCAAATCCTGCGCCGTGCGGACCCCATCTTCATTATTGGCAAAAACAATCCAGCGCTTGGCGGGCAAAACCCCGAAGCGGTGAATATAAGTACGCAACGCGCTGGCCAGCATCACCCCCGGGCGGTCGTTGTTTGGAAAGGCGATAGGGCGCTCGTGGGCCCCGCCCGCCAATATCGCGTGCTTCGCGACAACGCGCCAGAAAATCTGCTGCGGTGCGCCTTTGGCATGGCTCAAATGGTCAGCCACTCGTTCCAGCGCGCCATAAGTCCCGCCGTCATAAGCGCCGGTAACGGTTGTGCGCGGCATGAGTGTCACATTGGGTAGGCTTTCCAATTCTGCCACCGCCTCTTGCGCCCATTCCGCGCCGCTTTGGCCGCCAACCTCCTGTGCTTCACCGTTCAAACGCCCGCCCAGCGCAAAATCCTCATCGGCCAACACAACGCGCGCGCCACTCCGCCCAGCGGTGAGGGCCGCCATTAGCCCCGCTGGCCCGCCACCGATAATGAGCAACTCACAATGCAACCAAGCCTTGTCATATTCCGCCTCATCCGGCAGGCCCGATATCCGCCCAAGCCCCGCAGCACGGCGGATCACCGGCTCCCACACATGGTGCCAGAATGAGCGCGGCCACATAAAGGTTTTGTAATAAAAACCGGCACCAAAGAAGGGGCTGGCGAGGTCGATCACCTCTCTCGCATCAAAGCGCAGGCTTGGCCAGCGGTTCTGACTGTTGGCCTCAAGCCCCGCAAAAACCTCTTGAACAGTTGCCCGCGTGTTGGGCAAGCGCGCCGCACCGCGCCCGACTTCCATCAGTGCATTTGGCTCTTCCGACCCGGCTGTCAGCACCCCGCGTGGGCGATGATACTTGAAGCTTCGCCCCATCAACTGCACGCCATTGGCCAACAAGGCCGAGGCCAGCGTATCGCCCGGGTGCGCACAGTAGCGCTTTCCGTCAAAGCTAAACGGCAAAGAGCGGCTGCGATCAATCAGTCCGCCATTTGGAAGCCGACTCATTTCCCGGCCTCCTTTACCGAAATCACTTCATGTGTGCTCACATTGCGCACCACTTCCAGCCACGCGCGGCAACCCAGCACGTGCTGCCATAACTCGGCATGCGCACCGCTTGGGTTTTCGCGCAGGTAAACCGAAGCAAAATCCTCACCGCCCGCAGCCATTTTGGCATCCCCCAAATAGCTGAACTCCCGGCTGTCTCTTTCTCCGCAATGGGGGCAGGCAAGTCTCATGGTGTCCTCAATGATGCCCGGGCTGTGCGCCGGTGCCTTCTTCGTTGATCAGATGGCCGGTTTCAAAGCGATTAAGCCGGTAGGCACCAGCATAGGCGGGCAGGTCACCCGTGGCGATCAACTGGGCATAAGCGCTGCCCGAAGCCGGAATCGCCTTGAACCCGCCATAGCACCAACCGCCGTTGAAATAGAGCTTCTCAATATGGGTCTTGTCGATGATCGGGGAACCATCCATGCTCATATCCATGATCCCGCCCCAGCTTCGCAGCATCCGTGTTTTGCCCAAAGCCGGAATCATGCTCATGCCAGCCTCGGCCACATGCTCCATCCGCCCGAGGTTGCCCCGCTGGGCGTAGGAATTGTACCCGTCCAGATCCCCACCAAACACGAGGCCACCCTTGTCAGACTGGCTTATATAGAAATGCCCGACGCCGAAATTTATCACTGTATTGATAAATGGCTTCAACCCTTCGGTCACAAACGCCTGCAAAACATGGCTCTCAATCGGTAGACGCATCCCTGCCATCGCAGCCAGCTGGCTAGAACGCCCGGCAACGCAGATCCCGACCTTTCCTGCCTTTATAGCGCCTCGGCTGGTCTGAACACCGCGCACCACACCCGCTTCGATATCAATCCCTGTGACTTCACAATTCTGGATGATATCCACACCAAGGGCATCCGCCCCGCGCGCATAGCCCCACGCCACCGCATCGTGCCGTGCCGTGCCCGCGCGGCGCTGCAAAAGTCCGCCTCTGATCGGGAAGCGCTCAGCATGAAAATTGAGATAGGGCGCATAAGCCCGCACGGCATCGCGGTCCAGCATCTCGGCATCATCCCCCCGCGCCAAAATCATATTGGCTCGGCGGGAATAGCTCTCGATCTGGCCGTCCGAATGGCACAACTCCAGCAATCCGCGCGGGGAGAACATCACGTTGTAATTCAGCTCGACCGAGAGCCCCTCCCAGAGCTTTAGCGAATGGGAATAGAACGGAGAATTGCCCTTCTGGCCATAATCAGCCCGCACAATTGTTGTGTTGCGCCCCACATTGCCACCGCCGATATAGCCCTTCTCAAGCACCGCAATATTGCGCACACCGTGGTTTTTTGCGAGATAATAGGCCGTTGCCAACCCATGTCCGCCTCCGCCAATGATTATGATATCATAAGCCGACTTGGGCGCTGGGTCTCGCCATAAGGGCTTCCAGCCCCTGTTACCGGAAAATCCCTGTTTAACTATTTCCAGCGCCGAATATCGCATAAACCCTCTTTTCAGGGCTGAATAGACCGCTATTCCCGCGCCTTATCAAGTGATTTTTCCCCCGAAATACGACAGTGTAACATTTGTGACAGGCTGTCCTTTATCAAATGGTAAAAGGTTAAATCCCGAGTCGTTTTACTGTCTAGTATAGGACCAGATGTGCCAAAACTACGGATTCTCACAGTTAAACAGATCAAGCTGAATGTCGGCAATTTCAAGCATGTCGAACTCCCCAAAACCGGTTTCAGCATTGTTCTAAACCTAGACAATAAGCAGGAAAGTGCGCTCAAAGACCCGAAGCTACGCAAAGCACTCGATGAGGTCGCCGCAAAAGCCTATAAAAACTTCCTGCTGGAAACCACCAAACGGCTCCAAGAATTCGATAAACTATTTGCCGGGATGCTCGCTAAAGGCGCGCCTCCCGCCGGGGTCGCCAAGCAGGCTTTAAAACTGAAGCGCGCGTTGGAAAAGGAAACACCCAAATGGGAAAAAGCGGCCGAGCGTGAAGTCATAGCTAAGCTGTCATCGCTTATGAAAAAAAAGCGATAGGTTCACCGCAATAATGTTTTGAAGAAGTGGCTAAAGTGCTGGTCGCAACCGGTGCCAAAGCGCCAGAAGGAACGGTGTTTGACGCGGCAGGGCGCTAAGGGTATAGAGGCTCGCGAACCCAACAGAACCGAGAGCTACCATGCCCAAAATTAACGGAAACGAAATCAAGCCCGGCAATATTTTAGAGCATGATAACGGCCTCTGGGTCGCGGTGAAAGTCAGCCATGTGAAGCCCGGCAAAGGTGGCGCTTTTGCACAGGTTGAAATGAAAAACCTGCGGACTGGCTCCAAACTCAACGAGCGCTTCCGCTCGAATGACAAGGTCGAAAAGGTTCGACTGGACCAAAAAGCCCAGCAATTCCTTTATGAAAATGACGGTATGTTGGTTTTCATGGATACCGAAACCTACGAGCAAATCGAACTACCTGCGGATATTTTGGGGGAGCGTCGCCCGTTCTTGCAGGATGGAATGACCATCCAGATCGAATTTCACGAAGAGGAGGCGCTGAGCGCGGCCTTGCCTCAAAAAGTGATCTGCACTGTTGTTGAAACCGAGCCCGCAGTTAAGGGCCAAACAGCGGCGAACAGCTTCAAGCCAGCTGTGCTCGATAACGGCGTGCGGGTGATGATCCCGCCATTTGTCGGACAAGACGAGAAGATCGTGGTCAATACCGAAACGATGGAATACGCCGAGCGCGCCTAGTGCAAAAATGCCTCACCCCGACAAAAGCCGGGGTGAGTTCAAGAAGTTGGGCCCGCTGAAATCAAACCCTTCTCCAACCTTTATGGCCGGACGTATGCCCAGCCCTGTTCTTGCAGCATAACCAATTGAACCACGCCAGATGTCACCATTTCGGCTTCGTCAAGCAAGTTTACGGTGTTGCCGGATTGCGCTTCCATTTTCCGGTGGGTGTTACCGCAAGCCGCAAAAGTCACGCCTTCAAGTTCCAACGAAATGGTGGAAATCCGATCTGAAACCGGTGAGGTGTCAGCGCGGAGCATATGCAAACCGGGGCCGTAGGCAACCACTTGTATTTCAACCGTATCGCCAACGCTTTCATAGTAGCTGGTCACGTTTTGCACGTTGTTCAGCACCAGATTCATCAACTTCGGGTCATTTTGGTCTACGTGAAAAGCAACTTAGTGATTTACCCCTTCGGCAACTGCCGGCAGGGCCAACCCCATTATTACAGCCGCAGCAGCTATTAAGTTTTTGAACATCTTTTTCTCCCTGTTTTGCCCGTTTTCGGGCGATTGGAGGTGCAGTTATCCCCACCTCGAATTTCGGCAAGCGGTCGCGGGGCCGTTGGCCCACGCGCCGCCATCTGGAGTCACGGGGAAAACCCGTGCCGATTCCCGATTCGAAATCAGTGCCGCTGTCGCTAACTTTTTCACAGAACAGATGATGTCGTAACTCGGATATACCCGTGTTAATTGGATTATTTTCCTAGGGTTTCCCCTAGGTCGTAACCCAAGCGCGTGGCTCGCTGTACAAGTTGGGCCGTGGTTCCGGCCCGCGTTTTTTGCAACAAATTGGCACGGTGATACTCAATCGTCTTAAGGCTGACCCCCAGCTTTGCTGCAATTTCTTTTGAGGCACAGCCTTCGCAAATGAGCGCCAGCACTTGACGCTCCCGCTTGGTGAGTCGCTCGAACTGTTCTTTTTCTTTAACGTCTGCCGGTTCAATTACTGGCACTTCAGACTCGGCGACATTCACTTGTTCGGTTCGCGGACTCCGCCATATTTGAAACCCGAGCAAAGCAACAATAAGCAAAAGGGCTGGCAAGAAATACCACCATGTTTCCGTGGGTTCAGGCTCGTCTCGGGTCGTATACCCGCCAAGCAATACCCGCACACCTTCATACGAAAGCGGCGCCGACCATAAATCGAGCAGGCCAAACTCGGCACCCTTTTGCTGCGTGGCCAGCAGAGCCAGAGCCACCGATTCGCGCAGGTTTTTTTCCAGCCCCGGAACCGCCAAAAAGGGCCATTCCGGCACCAATTGCCCACTAACCATATAAGGAAAGTCCATTTGACTATTGCTATGCAGCACCACAAAGTCATCCAGTGCCAGCGTTCCTTCCGCCGCGAGCTTTTCTAAAAGTCCGCCACGAATAACGCCGGCATCCACCTCACCGGTGAGTACAGCATTGATAATTTCATCATGAGGAAATCCCATAAAGCGCAAGTTCAGGTCTTCAAACGGGTCAATGCCTTGCGCTGAAAGGGCCACCCAAGCCAATTGAAACCCGCCAAAAGCATCCGGGCTTACGGCGGCCATGTCTTTGCCATGTAAATCATCCAGAGTCAGAATCCCGCTATCGGACCGCGCAATAATGGCATTGCCAAATCGCATTAATCCGCCTTGTTTTTCACGGGTTGCCAGCGGGCTCAGGTTGAACTCCGCGGCAAGTGACACATAATGCCCCGGGTTGGTCACAAAAAATTGCAAGCGCCCTGACTGGATCTCCTCGGGCGCAGAGACCAGTGTCACAGGAACAATCTCGAAGGCCCATCCCTCAACCTGCGCCGTTAAATACCGCGCCAGCGGGTTCCATTCAGCTACCGTTGTCTCGGCACCTCGAAAAGCCAATACGCCGATATTGGCAACTCTCTCTTGCGCGGCAGCCGTGCTTGATACGAGAATCATCCCGATCAAACCCGCCAATATTTGCAAAACCTTCCCCATAGGTGAAGCCTAGCCCAACGCGTCGCGTCATACAAACGCGGCTTTCATTCCCCCTTGGCCTTTTCATAAAAAGCGCCTATAGGAAGCGCTTATTCCTGAACAGGTGATCCCGATGTCTCAAGCCTCTGCCAATCTCAATCTGATGATTAAAGCCGCGCGTGTTGCTGGTCGCAAACTGATTCGTGACTTTAACGAAGTCGAGAACCTTCAGGTTTCTACCAAGGGTCCCGGAGACTTTGTTTCAAAGGCGGATAAAATGGCCGAAGAAACCATTCGGGAAATCCTGATGGAAACGCGCCCGAATTACGGTTTTCTTGGCGAGGAGTTCCCCGAAGTTATCGGCAAAGACCCGACTCGCCGCTGGATCGTTGATCCGCTCGACGGGACCACCAACTTTCTGCACGGCTTGCCCCATTGGGCGGTATCCATCGCGCTGGAATTTAAGGGCGAGATTGTCGCCGCCATTGTGTACGACCCTATCAAAGACGAATTGTTTGCCGCCGAAAAAGGCGCGGGTGCCTGGGTGAATGACCGCCGTTTGCGGGTATCTGGCCGCACCAATATGATTGAAACCATTTACGCCACCGGCCTGCCTTTTGGCGGGCGCCCCGACCTGCCCGAAACTCTTCAGGACCTTGGCCGCATTCTTCCGGTTTGTGCCGGTGTCCGCCGCTGGGGCGCCGCCGCGCTGGACCTCGCCTATGTCGCCGCTGGCCGTTATGATGGTTTTTGGGAGCGGAAACTGAACGCGTGGGATATTGCAGCCGGTGTGCTTTTGGTGAAAGAAGCCGGGGGTCTGGTTGACGGCATCGAAGCCGGAACCAACCCGATCGAAACCGGTGAAATCATTGCCGCGGCCGAGCCGATCTACGATCGTTTTTCAGCACTGGTGCGGGGCTAGGGCGCCGTAGGCTCCTCCACCAGCATCCGCAATCCGTTTAGAACGTCCTGCCTTACAGCCAATCGCAGGCTTGGTTCATCGCCAGCCCGCAACGCTGCTAAAATTTTTCGATGATTGATAGACGCGAGCTGCCGCTGCTTTTTCCCGTATAATTGCCGCATTGTCGGGCCTGATTGCAGCCAGACCGTCTCGATCATAGCTAGCATAGCCGGGGCTTGCGCGCGTAAATACAGGCTGCGGTGGAACTCCAGATTCAATCTTACATAGCCCGCCGCATCATTCGCAATGATCGTCTGGTCTATTGTGTCGTTCAGGGCTTCCATCCGGTCGATCAGCACCGAATGCGCACGCGGCAAAGCGCGGCTGGCGAGTTCGGGTTCGATCAGGGCACGCAGGGCGGCCAGTTCTTCGATCCGGTCATTGGTCAATTCGGGGGTAGCTACCCGGCCCGATTGCGAAACGCTTAGGGCCCCTTCGGCGCACAAACGGCGCACGGCTTCGCGCACAGGTGTGATCGAAAACCCGAATTCGCCAGCAACACCGCGCAAAGTAAGCGCTTTGCCCGGCGGCATCGAGCCATTCATTATTTCACCGCGCAGGCGACGGTAAACCTGTTCATGGGCGGGCAAG
>DFBP01000039.1:11016-13891 GCA_002366685.1 Rhodobacterales bacterium UBA3077
TCCGTCAAGCAGATTTAAAATCATACCTGTGCAAATCCCCACCGTTTTGCTTGAGCCAAGCCCGCTCAGGGGCATAATCCGGCATTAAGCCTTCAACTTCTGCCCAAAAGGCTGCTGAATGGTTCATCTCGGCCAGATGCGCGACCTCATGGGCAACCACATAGCGTAAGACCGCTTGCGGGGCCAATAAAAGGCGCCACGAAAACATAAGGTTACCTTCTGAATTGCACGACCCCCAGCGTGAGCGTGGGTCCCGCAAGCTGATCTTGCCGAAATCTCTCCCCAGCGTTCCGGCGTCCTGTTTTACCAAGTCTGTGATCACAGCGCGCGCGCGGGTCTTTATAAATCGCTCCAGCGCCATGCCTGCGGGGCGGCCTGCGGGCAAAATGATTTGCCCCGGTGCCAAAACCACCCGTGCGCCGCTATGTTCGCCTAAAAAAAACATCTCACCTTCCAGCGAGATTTCAAGCCCTGCCTGAATCGCAACTCTTTCGGGTCTTTTCCCTATATGGCCGCGCAGCCAGCCCTCTTGGTCAATCAAAAACCGCTTGGCGCTCCGCAGGCTGCTGCGCTTGGGCAAGGTCAGTCTCGCTGCGCCGTCTACCGAACTAACCCGCAATGTCATCCGCTTGGCGCTTGCGTTCCGGCGCAGCTCCACCGAGATCGGTGGCTGGCCGATCTCCAGCGTTTCAGGCATCGCGCCTGTGTGCCGCAATAAAGGCTTTGACCTTCGGCGCGATTTTCCCGCGCCAGCGCGAACCGTTAAACACGCCATAATGGCCCACACCCTCCTGCACATAATGCTTCCGCATGTTTTTAGGCAAATCAACCAAACGATGCGCCGCTTCGGTTTGGCCCAAACCGGTTATATCGTCTTTTTCGCCTTCCACCGTCATCAACGCTGTATCGGAAATTTTGGATGGATCAACCAACCTGTCCCGATAATAGTAAGCGCCTTCGGCCAGCAGGTGCTTTTGGAATACGCGCTCAATGGTTTGCAGGTAATACTCGGCGGAAAGATCCATCACAGCCATATATTCATCGTAAAACCGGCGGTGGGCTTCGGTGCTGTCTCCATCCCCTTTAACGAGGTTTTTAAAGTGTTCGGTATGGGCATCTACGTGCCGGTCCAGATTCATAGACATAAAGCCCGAAAGCTGCAAAAACCCCGGGTAGACGCGGCGCATAAAACCGGAATTGGGCCATGGCACCTTCACAATCACGTTGTTTTTAAACCAGCTTAATGGTTTGGATGCAGCCAGCTCGTTGGGCTGCTTCGGGCTTATTGTGGTATCAATCGGAGAGCCCATTAAGGTGAGCGAGCTCGGTCGATACGCCGATTTATCCTCTGCCATCAGAGCCGCCGCCACAAGCATCGGCACACCGGGTTGGCACACCGCCAATACAGCCGGGCGCTCCCCATCTTCCGCGAGGGTTTCACAAAACCGGATCAGATAATCAACATAGTCATCAAGATCAAAACTGCCTTCACTCAGTGGCACATCGCGACCATCTACCCAGTCGGTGATGTAAATATCATGGTCGGGGAGCATTTCCGCCACGGTGCCGCGCAAAAGCGTGGCATAATGGCCAGATAGCGGCGCAATAATCAGCAGCTTCTGGTGTTGGGCGGCTGTTTCCCGCCTAAAATGCAACAGGTCACAAAAGGGCAAGCTGAGCGCCACTTCTTCGATTACCGGTACGTCAACACCGTCAATTACGGTGCTTTCCAAGCCAAATTCCGGCTTGGCATAACGGCGGGTCGCGTTGATAAACATATCCAGACCGGCAGCCGAAAGTCGCGCCCCATAGGAAGAAGCCATCGGGTTGGCCGTGCTTTGCAGCGCGTTCCGGCTCATCTGGGCCACATGGCGCATCGGCGCGAGAGCTGCGTGGGTCATTTCATAAGCGTGATAGAGCATTGGTTTCCCCTTTTTACCGGAGGCTAACGCTGTTTTTGCATTGCATCAAGCGCATTTCGCACATGCAGCATAGGTAATGTGCCGCAAACCCCCGTGCATTCCACTCCAAACCCTTTGACAAAGGTATCCTGCTTGTGCCACTTGGCGGTTGAATTGCAATTTTGATAGGGGAATCTGATGCCCAACGAAGAATGGGGTGTAAAGCGCGCTTGCCCCAAATGCGCGGTGCGTTTTTATGATCTGCAAAATGATCCAATGACCTGCCCATCCTGCGGGGCGGAATTTTCGGTCGAAAGCCTGATGGACAGCGGCAAAAGCCGCGTGGCTGCTGCCAAGCAATCCAAGGCCAAAGAAGCTGATGTTGATGAAGCCGATGTGGTTCTGGATGACGACGACAATACAGCCGCCAATGATGACGATCTTCTTGATGATGATGACGACGATACAGTTAACCTCGAAGAGATCGCCGATGTCGCCAAGGAAGAAGACGACAGCTAAGCGGTGAAAGACACCGCGCATATCCTTGGTACGGTCTTTGGTTTCTCGGGCTTCCGGCCCGGGCAACAGGAGATCGTCGAAGCGGTTGAAGCGGGTTCCGATGTGCTGGCGATCCTGCCCACCGGGGCTGGTAAATCTCTTTGTTTTCAGCTTCCGGCACTTATGCGAGATGGCGTGACTGTTGTGGTCTCGCCGCTTATTGCGCTCATGCGCGATCAGGTAGCGAGCCTCCAGCAAGCCGGCGTGGCCGCTGGCGCACTAACTTCGCTCAATACCGAAGAAGAAACCGAAGAGGTGTTCCAGCAGATTGATGCGGGCACCCTGAAGCTGCTCTATATGGCGCCGGAAAGAATTGCCAATGTTGGCACGCTGGGCTTATTGCAGCGGCTCAATGTGCAACTTCTGGCAGTTGACGAGGCGCATTGCGTTTCGCAATGGGGCCACGATTTCCGGCC
>DFBP01000039.1:13962-16128 GCA_002366685.1 Rhodobacterales bacterium UBA3077
AAGCTGTTTGAAGCTCCGCCAACGGTGTTTATCGGCGGGTTTGATCGCCCAAATCTCAGCCTCGCCTTCGAGCCCAAAAATAAGCCCCGCCAGCAGGTGCTCACCTATGTGGATGCCCGCAAAGGCCAGTCCGGCATCATTTACTGCGCTTCCCGCAACAAAACCGAGCAACTCGCCTCGGCGCTCGTCGCCGAAGGCCATCTAGCCCAAGCCTATCATGCCGGAATGGACCCGGACGACCGCCGCGCCGCTGAAGCCCGGTTCAAATCGCAAGACGGGTTGGTCATGTGCGCCACCGTCGCCTTTGGCATGGGCGTAGATAAACCGGATATCCGCTTTGTGGTCCATGCCGACCTGCCCAAATCGGTGGAAGCCTATTATCAGGAGGTGGGTCGCGCGGGCCGTGACGGCGCACCAGCGGATACACTCACCCTCTACGGCGCCGATGATATCCGCCTGCGTCGCGCGCAAATTGATGAAGGCATGGCCCCGGTAGAGCGCAAAGAGGCAGACCACGCGCGGCTGAACGCGCTGCTCGGCTTGGCCGAAGCGCTTAATTGCCGCCGCCAGGTGCTGCTCGCCTATTTTGGCGAAGAAATGGAAGAACCTTGCGGCAATTGCGACCTTTGCGAAAAACCTCCCGCGTTGTTTGACGGCACAACAGCTGTTCGTAAGGCGCTCTCAGCCATGCTGCGCACCGAAGAGCGGTTCGGAACCGGCCATTTGGTGGATATTTTACTGGGCAACAAAACCACCAAGGTTTCCCAGCGTGGTCACCACAATTTGCAAACCTTTGGCGCGGGCAGGGAATATTCCAAAGCCCAGTGGCAAGCGGTATTCCGGCAAATGATGGGCCGAGACCTTGTGCGCCCCGATATGGAGCGTTTCGGCGCTCTGCGGATGATGGAAAACGCCCGAGAAATCCTGCGGGGCGAGGCCAGCATTGAGCTCAGGCAAGACACGATCAGCAAAGCTGCTGCTGCGGGCCCGGTGCATCGCCCTGCGGCGCTGGTCTCCGAGGAAAATGAAGCCCTTTTCTCGGCCCTTCGCGCTATGCGCACCAAAATTGCAACCGAGGCCAAGGTGCCGCCCTATGTGGTGTTTGCCGACAAAGCATTGGCCGAAATGGCACATAAGCAACCAAAAACACTGGATGAGTTTGCCAAAATCGGCGGTGTGGGTCGCACGAAGCTCGAGCGTTACGGCGCAATTTTTCTTGAAGTGATTAACAAAGCCCCAACGCCCGAGCTCCATCCCGCGCGGCGCAAGCTCGCCGGGCGCGACGCCGGCCCACTGTTTGACCAGCTTCAGGCCGCCCAGCTTGAGCTCGCAAGAGGCGAGGGCGGCACAGATACCTATCTCATTTGCACAAATACAACGCTGGCGAAAATTGCATCGCAGAAGCCGCAAAGTGCTGCGGCGCTGGAAAAAATTTCCGGTGTTGGCCCGCAAAAAGCCGCGCGGTTTTCTGGGGCCTTTCTGGATATTATCAATAACATCTGATTTATGTAGCCTTGGGCTGGGCGGCGTTTTGAATTGATGTTTTGAAATTCAGGCTTTCGCACCGCCAATTTCTAAACTAACCTCCGAATCCATGACAGATATCATCATCATCGGTGGCGGTATTGCGGGCGTTTCCGCAGCTGCCACTCTATCGCACCACGCGTCTGTAACCCTGCTTGAGGCCGAGCCGCAGCTTGGCTATCACGCCTCGGGGCGCTCGGCGGCCATGTTTCTGGCTGATTACGGCAATGCTGTCGTGAAGGAGCTAAACTACGCTTCAAGAGACCACCACCAGAAGGCAAATGGCGGAGTGCTTTCCAAGCGCGGGACGATGCTTATCGGTCGACCCTCAGAGCGGGATGATTTTGCCAACGAGTTCGCCGCTTTTGGCATGGCCGAAATCAGCATGAAGGAAGCCCGCGCGCACGTCCCCATTCTGCACCCCGAAAATGCAGCCTTTGCGGCCTATCGCGAAGATGCTTTTGATCTGGATGCGGATCGGTTGCTGCAAAACTACACCGCGGAGGCTCGGCGGAATGGCGCAAATATTGTTACTGGCAGCCCGGTTCGCAAGATAACCAAATCCGGCGAGAAGTGGGATGTATTGGCTGGCGATTCTACCTATGCCGCACCCGTTCTGGTCAACGCAGCCGGCGCTTGGGT
>DFBP01000039.1:16192-18891 GCA_002366685.1 Rhodobacterales bacterium UBA3077
GCCCCCGGTGGCCATGATGTTTCGACATGGCCCTTTATTGATGGCGTTCACGAGCGTTGGTATGCCAAACCCGATGCCGGGCACTGGATAGTTTCACCCTCCGAGGAGCACGCGGTAGACCCGCACGATGCATGGGCTGACGACATGGTTTTGGCGGAAGGGTTAGAGCGCTACAGCGAGATGGTCACCGAACCGGTCACGCGATTGCAAACCTCTTGGGCTGGCTTGCGGACCTTCGCCCCCGACCGCGCGCTCGTGATTGGTAGGGACGCAAGTGACCCGAGCTTTTACTGGCTGGCAGGACAGGGCGGATACGGTTTCCAGACCGCTCCCGCCGCTAGCCAACTGATAGCTGATCTGGTGCTTGGGCGAACCTCCGAATTGCAGGCTGAAACCGTCCGCGCCTTAAGCCCCATCCGGTTTTCAACCTAATAGCTATAGCGGGCACAAATTAGTGGCGGTTTTCCCTTCCCTTCCGGCCCCAAACCCCCTATATCCACCCTGTCGCCTAAGAGGGATTCTCTTTCGCGGCTCTTTTTGCTATTGACCCTGCTAGACGACATCTTGGCAGCGGCCGGTTTCAATTAGGCATATAAACCTTAAAAATAAAGGATATCCGATGTCGATCACACCAGAGCTCAAAGCGAGCCTCATTAAAGAATACGCCATCAAAGAAGGCGACACCGGCTCCCCGGACGTGCAGATCGCGATCCTGACCAGCCGTATCACCACCCTGACCGAGCACTTCAAGGCCCACAAAAAGGATAACCATTCCCGTCGTGGCCTGCTCAAAATGGTGGCTCTGCGTCGTAAGTTGCTCGACTATGTAAAAGGCAAAGACGAAGCGCGTTATCAGGATCTGATCAAACGCCTCGGCATTCGCCGCTAAGAATTCGCAAAACGCGCCTCTCGGGGCGCGTTTTCGCATAAAAGGGCTGAAGCGGGGCCTGATTTTTCCGCTAGATGTTATCTGCCGCGCCACGGGCCCCAAGCACGGCGAATGGATGAAAACGAAACCGGGGTCAGCGGGATTGCCAGGGGGCAAGGCCCGCAGATAAAGGAAAATCATGTTTAATGAAGTAAAAAAATCCATCGAGTGGGGCCATGACACCCTAACGCTCGAAACCGGGAAAGTTGCGCGCCAAGCCGATGCGGCCGTGATCGCAACCTACGGCGAAACCAGCGTTCTGGCTGCCGTTGTGTTTGAAAAGAAGCCCAAAGCCGGCTTTGATTTCTTCCCGTTGACCGTTCACTACCAAGAAAAATATTACGCTGCGGGTAAAATCCCGGGTGGTTTCTTCAAGCGTGAGGCCCGCCCTTCCGAAAAAGAAACCCTCACCAGCCGCCTGATCGACCGTCCGATCCGCCCGCTGTTTGTGCCTGGCTTCAAGCATGAAACTCAGGTGATCTGTACCGTTCTCTCGCACGATCTTGAAAACGACCCAGACGTGGTTGCCATGATCGCGGCTTCTGCTGCGCTCACCCTTTCCGGTGCGCCTTTCCGCGGCCCTATTGGCTGTGCCCGCGTTGGTTTCACGGATGGTTCTTACGTGCTCAACCCGTCGGTTGAAGACATGGATCACCTGCGCAACAACCCCGAGCAGCGCCTCGACCTGATTGTTGCCGGTACTAAAGACGCCGTGATGATGGTGGAATCAGAAGTTTATGAGCTTTCTGAAGCTGAAGTGCTCGGCGCTGTTGAATTTGGCCATGCCCAAATGCAGCCTGTGATCGACATGATCGTTGATCTGGCCGGTGAAGCCGCTAAAGAGCCGTTCAACTTCGAAGCCCCTGATTATTCAGAGCTTTACGGCAAGGTAAAAGCCGTTGGTGAAGACACCATGCGCGCTGCCTTTGGCAACACCGACAAGCAAGAGCGCACCGCAGCTATCAAAGCCGCACGTGACAGCATCAAAGAAACGCTCTCCGAGGATGATCTCGAAGATAGCAACCTTGATAGCAGCTTCAAAAAGCTCGAATCCGAAGTTGTTCGCGGCGACATCATCAAAACCGGCAAGCGAATTGATGGTCGTGATCTTTCCACCGTGCGCCCGATCGCTTCCGAAGTTGGCCTGCTGCCACGGACCCACGGTTCCTCGCTGTTTACCCGCGGTGAAACACAGGGCCTCGTGGTGACCACACTCGGCACCGGCGATGATGAGCAAATCATCGACGCGCTGCACGGCTCAAGCCGCTCCAACTTCCTGCTGCACTATAATTTCCCTCCGTATTCGGTTGGTGAAGCTGGCCGGATGTTTGGCCCGGGTCGCCGCGAAATCGGCCACGGCAAGCTCGCTTGGCGCGCGCTTCAGGCGGTTCTGCCTGCCGCAACCGACTTCCCCTACACCGTGCGTGTGGTTTCCGAAATCACCGAGTCCAACGGCTCTAGCTCGATGGCTTCCGTTTGTGGCGGCTCGCTTTCCATGATGGACGCGGGCGTGCCCCTGAAAAACGCCGTTGCCGGTGTGGCCATGGGCCTGATCTTGCAAGACGATGGCGAATACGCGGTTCTGACCGATATCTTGGGTGACGAAGACCACCTCGGCGATATGGACTTCAAAGTGGCCGGTACCGAAAACGGTATCACCACCATGCAGATGGACATCAAGGTTGCCGGCATTACCCCTGCCATCATGAAGGTTGCGCTTGAGCAAGCCAAAGATGGCCGGATGCATATCTTGGGTGAAATGTCCAAAGCG
>DFBP01000290.1 GCA_002366685.1 Rhodobacterales bacterium UBA3077
GCCAATCAGGTTGAAGACATCGTAGCTTATCTGTCCTCCCTTTCAAAAGACACGGCATTTGACGGGGTGGATTAGATAGATGCCAGAGCGCACTAATGTTAAGTAAATGAAGATCAATTAGGGAATATGAGTATGGCTATCCGCTCCAAGAGTATTTTGGCAAACGTCGCCGCATTTGCGATGGTGTCCACGGGTTTATTTGCCCAAGAGGTGACGCTCAATTCGATGGATGGAACGCTCTCTATTACCGGAGAGCTGATCGAATTCAGCGACGAAAACTACGTTATTGCCTCCAATATCGGCAACCTGTCCATCCCGACCGACGCGGTAACCTGCGTTGGCGAGGCCTGCCCGGCGCTCATGCCGAGGTTTACAGAATTTACCATTTCCGGCTCGCGTGAACTGGCACTCAACCTTATGCCAACATTGTTGGACGGGTTTGCGGAATCCCTTGAGCTCGATATCACCCGCCAAAACGATGAAAACGGAAATCCGCAGGTGCTATTTGTGAATGAAAATGGCGACGACGTTGCCAATATCTCGTTTGTGATGCGCGGCTCCTCGCGAGGCCTGCAAAACTTGCTCGATGGAACGGCCAGTCTTGCCCTTACCACGCGCCAAGTGCGGGATGCCGAAGCTTCGGCATTTGCCCGGGCTGGCTTGGGGGATATCACCGCACCGGGGCTTGAAACCATTCTTGCGCTGGACGGGCTGGTGGTTGTGACTTCGGCACGCAACAAAGTGCATATTGTCCGCGATGACGATATCGCCCGGATATTCTCTGGCCAGATCAGTGACTGGTCTGAGTTGGGTGGCACGCCAGGCCCGATAAATCTCTATGTCCGTCCTGAAAATTCGGGCACGGGTTCGATTTTTGCGGCTTCAATTATGCGCCCTTCGCGCACAGGTTTCTCGCTCAAGGTAAATGTATTGGGCACCGATGCCGATGTGGCTGAAGCGGTTGCCGCAGATCCAAACGGGATCGGGTTTACCAGTTATTCAAACATCGGGAACGCCAATCCAGCTTCGCTTTTAGGTGTTTGCGGCATTCAATCTCCGGCGACAGCCTTTACCATTCAGGCGGAAGAATACCCGTTCTCCCGCCGTATGTATCTTTACAAGCTGGCGCAAGACGTTCCGCCGCTGGTCGAGTTGTTTCTTGAATATCTCGCGACCAATGAAGCGCAGGAGCTTATCGGCTTTAGCGGATTTGTCGGGCAGGGCGTAACAGAAGTGCCGGTAAACGATCAGGGCCTTCGGTTTCTATCAGCAGCCTTGCCTTCCGATGCAGATATGACTTTGGAACAACTGCAATCTATGATGGTTGACCTGAGCACCGCGCAGCGCCTCACGATCACGTATCGCTTCGAGCAAGGTACTTCGCGGCTGGATAGCCGTGCCGAAGGTGATATCCGGCGTTTGGTCGAGCTTTTGCAAGGGCCTGAACTGGCCGGCAAGCAAATCATATTGCTTGGTTTCACAGATTCAGTAGGGACGGGTGCGATCAATGAAGCGCTCAGCGTTACGCGTGCGGAGCAAGTCAGAACCGCTATCCTCAACGCATCTGGTGGCGCGATAGATCCGGCGCGGATTCTGGTTCGCGGATACGGAGAGCTTTCGCCGCTCGGCTGTAACGAGGTTGTTGAAGGCCGCCGGATTAACCGCCGCGTCGAGGTTTGGACGCGCTAACGCGCGCCTCTTGCCGCCAGCTTTCCAAGGAATAAAGCGCAAGCGCTGCCCAGATCAGGGGCAGCGCGATTGCATGCCACTGGGTAAATGGTTCAGCAAATATCAGAGCCGCCACACTGAACTGAAGCGTTGGGTTCAGATATTGGATTAACCCCACTGTCGAGAGCTTTGCGTGTTGGGCGGCATATGAAAACAGGATGAGGGGTGTGCCGGTCATCGGTCCGGTTAAAACGAGCAGCAAAGTGTCTTGCCAGTTTTCCCCGAACCAACCGGTGGTGCGAGGCACAAGTGCCCAACCGTAGGCGTGTGCGCCATAGAGCCAGATACTGGCAACTGGAGCCAGCAGCAGAACCTCGATAAAAACGGAGACCATCGGCCCCGCTTGAATGCGCTTTTTGATGAGAGCATAGACTCCAAATGTACCGGCGAGGAAGAGCGCTATCCAGGGCGGGGCCCCTAGCCCAAAGGTTAAAACCAAAACGGCCAAGCCCATAAGCGCCAAAGCTACGCCCTGAAAACGGGTAAATTTTTCACCATAAATCAAGGCCCCGAGCCCCACCACCATGAGCGGAAAGAAGTAGTATCCTAGGCTGGCTTCCAACGCATAGCCAAACTGGATGGAGGTAATAAACCCGCCCCAGTTGAGCGAGATCATCAGCGCGGCCAAGGCAAGCCCAAACACAACCCGCCAGTTTTTTAGCGCCAGCAGCACCGCGCCAAGCCGACCACGGACCATGAGCACAATGCCGAAAAAGACGAGCGACCAAAGCGTGCGGTGCGAAAGCACTTCTAAAGGTGGCACATGCGCCAGAGCTTTATAGAAAAGCGAAGACAGCCCCCAGATGGTGGAGGCTGCAAGAATTGCAATGATGCCTTTGTAAGAGTTTCCCATGGGTGCCTCGGTTGCATTTGGCGCATCCCGTTGGGAATCAGCGCATCGGGGGGCCGAACCCCCCTCTGCTTTTTCATCTACACGCCGCTTTAGGCGTTGGAAAGCCGTTCGGCTACATTTTCCCAATTCACGAGGTTGTCGAGGAAGTTGGAAAGGTATTTTGGCCGCGCGTTGCGGAAATCGATGTAATAGGAATGCTCCCAAACATCACAACCGAGTAGGGCGGTTTGGCCAAAGCAAAGCGGGTTCACGCCGTTTTCGGTTTTGGT
>DFBP01000301.1:0-14448 GCA_002366685.1 Rhodobacterales bacterium UBA3077
GGCCGTGCCATTCTGGATGCAACCGTGGATACGTGCCGCAAAGCCCCAACGGATGCGATGCTTTTTCAGGTCTCCCAGTCCATGATCCGCAATACGGGCTAACTGCACCAATGGGAAAAAGCGCCTTTTCCCTCGCTTTCCCTCAAGCCTTATGCTAGCAAACCTGCGCAATTAGCAATATCCATGGGGCCAAAATGGACAACGGAATAATCCTCGGGCGCTTTATGCCCCCCCATGAGGGCCACGTAGCACTGGCGCGCACGGCCACCTATCTTGTTGATAAGCTTAACATTATTGTTGCCTGCACACATAATGACCCTATTCCGGCAGGTGTAAGGCGCGACTGGATGGAGAGCCTGTTTCCCAAAGCGCGGGTCGTACTGCATTGCACAACGAACCGTATCCCGACCCACAGCCTTGAGTGGGCGGACATAATTCGCCAGCTTCACCCCGAGCCGATCAACCGTGTGATTGGCTCCGAGGATTATCTTGTGCCATTGGCCAAATCGCTCAATGCCCAGCATTTTATTCTCGACCCGATGTGGATGGCCTTTCCCGCCAATTCCGCAGATATTCGCAAGGACCCGTTTGGCCACTGGCAGAGCCTGCCCAGCCATGTGCGCCCCTGGTATCAAAAACGGCTTACCCTTGTGGGGCCTGAAAGCACCGGCAAATCTTATATGGCAGATCTTCTGGCCCAGCGCTTTGGCGGGCCCTATGTGCCCGAATACGGGCGCCCCTACGAAAAATACCGCACACCGGGTAAGTACCGCCCCGAAGAGCTGCACTATATTGTAGACGGCCATATTGCCCACCGGAAAACACTTTCCATGATGGCGGGTCCCGTATTGTTTGAAGATACCGACCCGTTGCTCACTGCGGTGTGGGCCGAAATGCTGCTGGGCCACAGCTTACCAGACCTTGAGGCGCGCATCGAACTGCCCGAGCACTATTTGTTGCTTGACGCAGACACCCCTTGGGCGGAAGACCCGCTGCGCTACTTCGCCAAACAAGAGTTGCGCGAACAGTTTTTCACCAAGATCGAAGCCAAGCTTATAGCCCACGGCGCCCGTTACACCCATATTAAGGGCAGCTTTAAAGAGCGCGAAGCACAGGCCGTTTCTGTCGTCGAAGATATGCTAGCATCCCCGAAAGGACCGGCCAATGCCGAACAATAAATCCGTTATTGATTACATCCGCACTATTCCCGACTTCCCCAAGGAAGGGATTATGTTTCGCGATGTAACCACTTTGTTCAGTGACCCGCGTGGTTTTCGGATAGCGATTGACCAGCTTTTGCACCCCTATGCCGGTATGCAGATCGACAAAGTGGTCGGGCTTGAGGCGCGCGGCTTCATTCTAGGCGGGGCAGTCGCGCACCAACTCTCGGTTGGTTTTGTGCCGATCCGGAAAAAGGGTAAGCTGCCCGGAAAAACCATCGAAGAAGCCTACCAGCTCGAATACGGCGAGGCCGTGATGGAAGTCCATGAAGACGCAATTCTGGCCGGTGAAAAAATTCTGGTTGTAGATGACTTGCTGGCAACGGGCGGCACAGCGGAAGCCGGAATCAAGCTTATCGAGCGGATGGGAGCCGAGGTTGTCTCGGCCGCCTTCGTGATTGACCTGCCCGAGCTTGGCGGCCGCGCCCGCCTAAAATCCTTGGGCATTGATACCTATTGGCTTTGCGAATTCGAAGGCGAATAATAGCCGTCAGGCGCTCCACCTTGTAGAATACTGGTAATACCGGTGAAACAGACACCCGTAATGGCTTCCATTTGGACAACGACACCGGCATAGTGGCGTTTGTTGACAATTGGTAAAATCAACTTGGGGCTCTCGGCACCATAAGGTCTCAAAGTCAAGGAAACGCAACATTTGAAGGGGCGTCTGACATGAAAGCCGTTGTATATGAAGCATTTAATGAAATGCCCGGCATACAGAATGTAGCCAGTCCGGACCCAACGCCGCTGGGCGTTGTTATCAAGGTGATGGCCACGGGCGTTTGCCGAAGCGACTGGCACGGCTGGGTCGGCCATGACCACGGGATCGAACTGCCGCACGTACCCGGCCATGAATTTGCGGGCATTGTCGAAGCCGTTGGAAAAGACGTGAAAAAGTGGAAAGCCGGAGACCGTGTCACGGTGCCGTTTGTCGGTGGCTGCGGCAGCTGCCCTGACTGTGCGGGCGGGAACCAACAGGTTTGCTCCAACCAGTTTCAACCCGGTTTCGGGAGCTGGGGCTCGTTCGCCGAATATGTGATGATCAACTTTGCCGACACTAACCTTGTGCCCCTACCCGAAGATATGGAGTTTGCGACAGCGGCTAGCCTTGGTTGCCGGTTCGTGACCTCGTTTCGGGCGGTTGTTGATCAGGGCGGTGTCAAACCCGGGCAGTGGGTTGCGGTGCATGGCTGCGGCGGTGTCGGGCTCTCTGCCATCATGATCGCCAATGCGATGGGGGCTCAGGTGGTCGCGGTAGACATTTCGGAAGATGCGCTAGAAATGGCCAAATCAATGGGGGCTGCTGCGGTTGTTAACGGCGCGACCTCACCCAATGCCGTAAAGGAAATTCGGGCCATAACGGGCGGTGGGGCCCATGTTTCGCTTGATGCGCTTGGCCATCCGCTCACCTGCAACAATTCGATCTCGTGCTTACGCAAACAGGGCCGCCACGTGCAGGTCGGCTTGCTGCTCGGCGAGCAGCGCAAGCCGAGTATTCCCATGGCACGGGTCATTGCATTTGAGCTTGAAATCGTCGGCAGTCACGGGATTCAGGCGCACCGTTATGACGACATGTTTGCCATGGTCAAAAGTGGAAAGCTAACGCCGGAACAACTGCTGGGCCGGCAGATATCACTGGAAGAGTCGATTGAGGCATTGGTGACGATGGATCAGTTTACCTCACCAGGTGTCACGGTAGTAACAAAATTCTAGATAATTGTTTTTAATAACTATTTGTAAACCACTTAACCATAATCATGCCCTATCCCGATGAATTCGGGGGCCACTTGCAAACCTCAGACGGCCAAAGTCTGAATTATGCCTCTCCGCTCGAATGGCGGGGGGGCATTTTTATGCAAGGCATTTTGTTGCGGAGGTTCAGAGCGGTAAAACCACACCGGGATTCATGATCCCGACGGGGTCAAAAGCGGTTTTAATCCGCCGCATCGCATTTAGCCGCCCGGGGTCTCCATAGAGCTGCAAGTCACCGGTTTTCAAGCGTCCCACGCCGTGCTCGGCGCTAAAGCTCCCGCCAAAGTCAGCCACAACATCAAAAACACACCGCGCCAGCGCCGCACGCTCGTTTTTGTAACTCTCGCGGGTTTCGCCTTTGGGCGGGAACAGGTTGTAGTGCAAATTTCCGTCCCCCATATGGCCAAAGCAGTTCACCCGCAGTGATGCCGGAAGCGCCGCCCGCGCGGTTTCAATAAAGGCAGGCACTTCACTCACAGGCACCGAAATGTCATGCGAAGAGATTGATCCAATACGTTTATTCGCCGCCGGTATTGTCTCGCGAATTTGCCAGAAATAGAGTCGCTGCGTTTCGTTCTGAGCGATGAGCGCATCATCGACCAGCCCAGCCTCAAAAGCCTCCGCAAGGCTTTGTTCCAGCGCTTCGGCAAGCTCGGCGCCACCGCCCAGTTCCAAAAGAACACTCCATTCAGGCGTTTCCTGAAAAGGCGAGGTCAGGCCAAATCCGGTTTCTTCCAGAAATTCAAAACCAGCTTTTCCGATCAGTTCAAATCCGGAAACCGTATCCCCCAGACTGGCCCGAAGGTGGTGCAGCAGCGCCAGGGCGGCCGCGGGGTCAGGCACAGCAAGAAAGGCCGTGTGGAGCGATTTGGGGCGAGGGAAAAGCCGCAGAACGGCTGCGGTGATAAGCCCGAGGCTACCCTCGGAACCAACCATCAAGTTGCGAATATCATACCCTGTGTTGTCTTTACGCAACCGTTTGAGGCCGCCAACAACCGTTCCGTCTGCCAAAACAGCTTCGACACCCAAGCATAGGTCTCGCATGTTGCCATAGCGCAAAACATTCACGCCGCCGGCGTTGGTCGCAAGGTTTCCGCCTATCCGGCAGGACCCCTCGGACGCTAACCGGAGCGGAAACATACGCCCAGCCTCTTCGGCGGCCACGTGAATATCAGCCAGCACAGCGCCAGCTTCGACGGTCATTGTATTGTTATCTGGCGATACATCCCGAATGGCCGTCATACGCTCCATCGAGAGTACAACCGGCACCGGCCCGCTTTCCATGATCTGGCCACCAACCAATCCTGTGCCCCCCCCGAGCGGCACCACCGGCACGCGGGCCGCGTTACACATGGCGAGCGTGGCTGAAACCTCTGCCACGGTGGCGGGCTGTAAAACGGCGGCGGCTTGCCCTTTGAACAGGCCGCGCGGTTCTTCAAGATCAGCCGCTTTGCAGGGGCGCAGCGCGGCCGGTCCTAATCGCGCTTCCAGCTCTCCTACAAAGCTGCTGTCGGCACTATTGAGCATCGGCCGGTCCCCTTCTGTCGCGCCTCAGCTGCGCGTAAAGCACATGGGTGCGCCAACGCCCCGCGATCTGCAAATAGCTTTGCGCCACGCCTTCATACTTAAAGCCAGCCTTCTCCAACAACCCGCGTGAAGCCTCGTTCTCCGGCAGGCAGGCAGCCTCTATCCGGCTTAGATCAAGCCGCTTGAACGCAAATTCCGTAACCATGTTAAGCGCCTCGTGCATATAACCGTTGCGGGCATGTTCGGGGCCAATCCAGTAGCCCACCGTGCCCGCTTTGGCTGGACCATAGCGCACATTATCCAGCGTGAGGGCGCCCAACAGGCTATTATCCTCCCGCCGGATAATCATAAACGGAAAGGCGGTTTCAGCGTTGGCCGCCCTATTGGCCCAGTGGATACGGTGATAAAAGGAACTCCGCGCGTTATAATCCCGCGCCCGTATCGGCTCCCACGGCTTCAAGAAATCGGCACCTTCGCGCCGCGTTGTGATCCACGGGATATAGTCGGTTCGTTTGGGCAGGCGCAGCTCCAGCCTTTGGCTGACAAGCACCGGGGTTTTGCGCCCAAACAGCATATTAACCTCTCAAGCTGGTGTGGAGATCATCCATAGCCGGCGCTGCACCCACCGGCCCATAGAGCGCCATAGCCATCTCGCCGGACTCGCAGACAGATGCCGCATAATCCCGCAGCCCGCGCACGTTAACCGCCTCGATTTTGGCAACAGCTTCTGAAAGCTCGGGCACCCGCCCCCAAATGCTGATCCCCCGCGCCATGCGCTCGGCCCGCGCCGAGGGGCTTTCCAGCCCCATCAACATTCCGGCCTTCATCTGCACTTGAGCCCGATCCAGTTCAACCTGCGAAATTTCGTCGGCGGCGCGCTTCATCTCGTCAATTGTGACCCGTGCCAGCTCATCAATCTGCTCTCCCGATGTGCCGGAATAGATGCTCAGCATACCAGATTCCAACCCCGGAGTGATGCTGGCAAAAATGCTATAGCACAGGCCACGTTTCTCACGGGCTTCCTGAAACAGGCGCGAGGTCATGCCACCGCCGAGCAACATCGAATAAATTTGCGCTGTGTAGACCCGATCATCCTGAATGCCGGGTGCGTCAAAGCCAAGTGTGAAATGCGCCTGTTCCAGCTCTTTCACTATCCGCTTCTCCCCACCAATAAACTGTGCTGACAGGGCCACGGGTGCGCTACTTTTTGGCATATGCCCAAACAGCCGCTCGGCCTGTTTCACCAGCGCTTCATGGTCCACCATACCCGCTGCCGAAACCACAAGATTTTCAGCGCCGTAATGGGTACCAACGAAACCGGAAAGATCAGCTTGGCTAAACCGGCGCACATTTTCGGCGGGGCCAAGAATGGGCCGTCCCATCGGTTGCTTTGGGTAGGAAACCCCCTGCAACCAATCGAATATAACGTCATCCGGGGTATCAAGGCTCTGCCCGATTTCCGAAAGGATCACCCCGCGCTCGATCTCGATCTCGCGCTCGTCAAAGGTGGAATTCAGCAGGATGTCAGCCAGCACATCCAGCGCTAGCGGCAGATCGGCCCCCAATACACGGGTGTAATAAGCTGTCATCTCACGTGAGGTATAAGCGTTTATAAACCCGCCGACATCCTCGATCACCTCGGCGATTTCCAGTGCGCTACGGGTTGTCGTGCCTTTAAAGGCCATGTGCTCAAGGAAATGCGCAATCCCGTTTTGCGCCTCGTCCTCGTTCCGCGCACCCGCTTTAACCCACACGCCGATGGTCGAGCTTTCCAGCCCCGGCATATGTTCGGTAACAACGGTCAGGCCATTGCTGAGGATATGTGTTTCAACACTCATCTGGCGATTTTCTCGTTTATCAGGGATTTGAGCGCGGTTAGATCGTTGGTGCAGCGGGTCACCCGCTCTTCACGGTCAAACAGGTCTGCCATATGGGGGGGGAGGTCCGGCCGGATCCCGCAAGCGGCTTCCACCGCATCTGGAAACTTGGCCGCATGGGCCGTAGCCAGCGCCACCATTGGCACAGCGGCATCACCGCGTTGCTCCAGGGCGACCTTGACCGCGACAGCGGAATGCGGGCAGAGCAGCTCCCCTGTGCTTTCCATCATCGCCTTGATCGTGGCCGAGGTTTCCTCTTCCGAGCAGGCGCCGCTGTCAAACTCGGCCCGCAACCGCTCTAGCGCGCCTTGCGAGAGAGCAAAGCCACCTTGCCCGAGTTCTCCCATGAGCTGATCAATAGCCTCGCCCTCGCGGTCGTACAGGTCAAACAACAACCGCTCAAAATTCGAGCTCACCTGAATGTCCATCGAAGGGCTGATGCTTGGCATCACGCCCTCTTTTGTATGCGCACCACTTTGCAGCGTGCGGTGCAGAATATCGTTTTGGTTGGTGGCAATCACCAGCCGGTCAATCGGCAAGCCCATACGCTTGGCCACATAGCCTGCGAAAATATCGCCAAAATTGCCGGTTGGCACAGTAAAAGAAATTTTGCGGTGCGGGGCTCCAAGCGCCACGGCGGTCGTAAAATAGTAAACCACTTGCGCCATCACCCGCGCCCAGTTGATCGAGTTCACGCCCGCCAGCTTAACCGAGTTGCGGAAGTCGGCGTCGTTGAACATATCCTTGAGCCGCGCCTGACAATCATCAAAGTCACCGTCCATCGCCACGGCATGTACGTTGCTCTCGTTTGGCGTTGTCATCTGCCGGCGTTGCACTTCTGAAACCCGCCCATGTGGGTAGAGGATCACCACGTCCACCGCGTGCAGGCCCTTAAATGCCTCGATGGCTGCCGATCCGGTATCACCCGAAGTTGCCCCCACAATCGTAACCCGCTCGCCGCGCCGCTCCAGCACGGCTTCAAACATTTGGCCGATCAGCTGCATCGCGACGTCTTTGAAGGCCAGCGTTGGCCCGTGGTGGAGCTCGGCAATGAAATCATTCGCGCCAAATTGCACAAGCGGCACCTTGGCAGGATGGCGGAAGCTTGCATAGGCACGGCTCAAAATCCCGCGCAACTCGTCATCGCTAAAGGTCTCGCCAATAAATGGCTTGATCACCCGAAACGCGGCCTCCTCATAGGGAAGCCCGGCCAGCGCGGCGATCTCTTCCGCGCTCATCTGTGGCCAGCTCTCTGGCACATAAAGTCCGCCATCTGTCGCCAGCCCGCTGAGCATAGCGTCTTCAAAGGAAAGGGCGGGCGCTTGGCCGCGGGTCGAGATATATTTCATAACATTGCCTTAGACGGTTTTTCGCTTGATGCGCACTAGCAGATACAGGGTCATTCCCAGCCACACAAGCGCGAACCCGTACCATGTGACGGCATAGCCCAAATGGTTGTTCGGGATGTTGAGGTCAACCGCGACCGGAAAAGGACCGGTAGAGAGGGTTGTTTGGCTCAGCACAATCAACACCGGCTCGGTACCCAGCACCTCTGCCAGCTCAGCCGGCGGGCGGGAGAACCAGATATTTTTTTCAAGGTCGGGCGCGAAAGGCGGCTCTTCCTGCATCCACAACAGGTTCCCGAACAAAGTGCCATTCTCTGGCGGTTGCTCGGCATTTTTGCGGGCTTCCGGAACCAGCCCGCGGTCGATCAATATCCGGCGGCCATCAACGGTGGTGAAAGGCACAATAATCCTGTAGCCCGGCCCGGTTTCGGGACTGCTGGAAAGCACATGCACGGATTCTTCCCCCATCACGCCCTCAACACTGACCGAAAGGTACATATCCCGCGCTGAATCGGGCACAGCAGGCACAGCCACCGGCGCAGCTGAAAGCCGTGCGTCCATCGCTGCCAGAATGTCCTCTTTCCACGCCAGCCGCCGAACCTGCCAGTTGCCAAGGCTAACCAGAATGGCAATGCCGACCAGCCCAAAGAGAACCGGTGCAATCATCCGCTTATTCATTTCGTTTCTCCAAACAAAAACGCGGGCCATTAAGACCCGCGTTTTTAAAATATTTCAAGTGCTATCAGCCGCCCCAAACATAGACCGCGATGAACAGGAACAACCAAACAACGTCAACAAAGTGCCAGTACCAAGCCGCCGCTTCAAAACCGATATGGTGCTCTTTGCTCATACCGCCGCGCAATGCGCGGATCAGGCAGACGGCCAGAAAGATTGTGCCAATGATTACGTGCGCGCCATGAAAGCCGGTGGCCATAAAGAACGAAGCGCCGTAAATGTTTCCGGAGAAACTGAAAGTTGCCTCGGCATATTCATAGGCTTGGAACACTGAGAACAAGGCACCCAATGCGATGGCGATAATCAAACCATTGATCAGGCTTTTGCGGTCGTCATCATGGGCAATTGCATGGTGCGCCCAAGTCGCGGCAGCTCCTGAGCAGATCAGGATCAAGGTGTTGATCAATGGCAGGTGCCAAGGATCAAAAGTTTCAATCCCGACTGGAGGCCAAACACCGTCAACCGCAGGGCTCAATGGCCCCATCGGGTACAATGCGTGCTTAAAAAAGTTCCAAAACCAAGCGACAAAGAACATGACCTCGGAGGTGATAAACATGATCACGCCGTATCGCAGGCCGATTTGCACGACAGGTGTGTGATCGCCAGCTTCGCCTTCGGCGATTACATCAGACCACCAGACATACATGCTGTAGAGCACGCCGAGCAGACCGATGTAAAACAACCAAGGAATGCCTTCAGCCATATACTGCACTGCACCGAAGAACATGATAAAGGTAGAAACAGCCGAGAGCAGCGGCCATGCGCTTGGCTTCAAAATGTGATAGTCGTGGTTCTTTTCATGTGCCATGTGGCTTGGTCCCTTTTATTGAACGCTAGTTAACCTGCGTGCCTTGATTTTCACCCGCCGGCGCGTCATGTTCGCGTGGCAAATTTTGGATTTCCAGTGAAGCTTGCTCCACGGGTAGTTCTGTTTCGTAAAAAGTATAGGAAAGCGTGATCGAATGTACGCGCTTCGCTTCGATGTCGGTCACGATCCCCGGGTCCACGTAAAACGTGACCGGCATCATCACCCGTTCTCCGGGTTGCAACACCTGCTCGGTGAAGCAAAAACAGTCAATCTTGCTAAAGTAGTTGCCCGCCGAAAACGGGGCCACATTATAGCTGGCTGTGCCCGCAATGGGCCGGTCGGTCGGGTTGTAGGCTTCGTAAAAAGCCAAACCGACTTCACCGATTTTCAGTTCCATTGTGTATTGCGCGGGTTTGAATTCCCATTCCATTCCGGTGCCGAGCGAGCCGTCAAACCGGACTATAATAGTCTCGTCCAGCACGGCTTCGGGAGCTACACCCGCAACGGTCGTTGTGCCGCCATAGCCGGTGACTTTGCAAAACCAGTTATAAAACGGAACCGCAGCAAAAGAGCCCGCTGTCATGAACGCGACCAGCGCCAGCAACGGCAATACCACTTTTTTGGCACTTGGCTGGCTCATTCACTGGCTCCGACAACAGGCGAGAAGTTAGGCGCACGAAAGTCTTCGTTCTGCGGCTTCGAGAGTTTAACAATCGACACGGCAAAAACAATCACGACAAATCCGCCAAGGATAAGCCCGACCGCCTTATTGCGCCCTTTGCGGCGCGTGTGGAGTTCGTGCTCTGGTTGGATAGCCATATCTAAAACCATACCGGAAGCGTACCGACCATAAGGTCAAAGCTGCGCAGGGTTGCTTCCACCAACAACATTACAAAATGCAAAAACAGGTAGAGAATGGTGAAACCGAAAAACCGCTTTTCCGCAAGGAATTTGTCTGCATCGCGATCCGCTTCCTGCCGTTTGAGCAGCTTGACAGCGCCCAATAAAAGCACCGCGTTTAGTACCACGGAGACCGCCAGATAAAGGCTGCCACCAATTTGGGTGAAGCTCGGGGCGAGCGCAACCGGAATCAGCAAAAGCGTGTAGCCGAAGATATAGCGGCGGGTCACGCGTTCCCCTCGCATAACCGGAAGCATAGGAATGCCGGCGGCTTGATAATCGTCATTGCGCCAAAGCGCCAAAGCCCAGAAATGCGGCGGGGTCCACAGCAATATCAGCGCGACCAGCAACAGCGGCTCAACGCTCATACTGCCCGTAGCTACAACCCAGCCCAGCAACGGCGGGAAAGCCCCGGCCGCACCGCCGATCACGATGTTTTGCGGTGTCAGGCGCTTGAGCCCGATTGAATAGATGACCACGTAAAAGAAGATCGTAAAGGCCAGCCATGCCGCCGCCAGCGGGTTGGCAAAAAGCGCCAGCATCATCACCGAGAACCCCGAAAGCCCAAGCCCGATCGCCAAAGCTTCGCCGGGTTGTACCCGCCCGCTCGGAATGGGCCGCCCTTGTGTGCGCGTCATGATGGCATCAATGTCGCGGTCCCACCACATGTTGAGCGCGCCCGAAGCACCAGCTCCAATAGCGATGCACAGGATCGAGGCAAACGCCACCACCGGATGCACCGATACCGGCGCCACAAACATCCCTACAGCCGCAGTAAAGACCACCAACCGCATTACGCGGGGCTTGAGCAGCTCCACGTAATCGGAGAATTGCGCCTCGTATTGGCGCGTTTCGGTAAAAGTCGCGTCACTCATCCTAGTTCGATGCTACCTGAACAGATGCCGGAATGCCGGCATATTCTTCAATCGCGCCGGCTAGCCACTGGTCATAAACCTCTTGGCTGACAGCTTTAACCACGATCGGCATATAGGAGTGGTTTTTACCGCAAAGCTCGGAGCATTGACCAAAGTAAACACCTTCGCGATCGACTTCAAACCATATTTCATTCAACCGGCCCACAATCGCATCCATCTTGATACCGAAAGCCGGCACCGCAAACGAGTGGTTTACATCGGAGGCAGCAATCTGGACACGGACAACCGCGCCAACAGGCACAACCATGGCCGTATCAGCAGCCAGCAGGTATTCGTCTTCAGCGTAGCCATAGGCCGCCAGATCGGCTTTAACTTCTTCGGTCAGGCCCGGGGCCCCTTCGCCGATCATAAAGCTATCAAAAACGACGCCGCTTTCGGGGTATTCGTAGGTCCAGTACCATTGGTTTCCTGTCACCTTGACCGTCAGGTCACTTTCCGGAATTTCCAGCTGCTTAAACAGGATAGGCAGCGAAAACGAGCCGATAACGATCAGGATCACAATCGGGAGAAGCGTCCAGACGATCTCGACCATTGTGTGGTGGGTGAAACGCGCGGCCTCTTTATTGGCGCGATGGTTATAGCGGATGACCACCCAGACCAATAGTAGCGTCACGAAAATGGTGATGGCGGCCATAATATAATGAACCATTCCATCAAGCCAGTGACCATCACGCGCCAATTCGGTAACCGCAGGCTGGAACCCCATTCCACCAGGGACTGGCTTACCGATAGATTCGAGGCCGGTCAGGCCGTCTTGTGCCAAAGTTACGGTAGCTGCCATCAGGCCAAAAACAACAGATAGAAAACCCCTGATCAGGCTAGTCATTCGCATAATTTTATCCCCAGTTCATCCACGCACCGCGTGATATTAGTGGCAACCCACCGCGAATAGTGCGGTCGCCGGTTATTTTCTTGATCTAGATCAATCATATTACGCACCGGATAACAAGATATTCGTTTGCGGCATTCAGCCGCTAAGTAAAAAAATTTGCTTCAAAACAATATATTTTCAGATCATCAAGAATAGAAGATAGATTTCATCGGAATTTCGGACGGATTTATTGCATTTTCTAGTCAAGAATCGACTCAGTTGCCCCTATCTCGTCCAATTTCACCGGATTATTTACCACCCCCCGTTGTTCTGCTCCGCCTCAATCGCCATATTAGCAAAAAGCCACAAAAACCGAGCCCCTTATGACATCAGATTCTTTCCGCCCCTTTGAGACCAATCTCGACCCCGACGCCGCACTCCAGTTGCTGCGTGATACCGTTTCAGGCGGTAATGACGGCGAACTATTTCTTGAACGAAAGCGTTCTGAAATGCTGGTTTTTGATGACGGAAATCTGAAAAACGCCAGTTTTGATGCCGGAGAGGGGTTCGGGCTGCGGGCCATTCATCGCGAAACGGCGGCCTATGCGCATTCAAGCGAAATATCGCAAGCCTCGCTGGCGCGCGCAGCAGAAACGGCGCGCATGGCCATTGGGGCGGGCGGTGGGAGCCTCGCTGACGCGCCAGCCAAAACCAACCAGCGGCTCTATACTGACGCCGACCCGATCACCGACGCGCCTTTTACCATCAAGGTCGAAACCCTGAAAGAAATTGATGATTTTGCCCGCGCCCTTGATTCGCGGGTGGTGCAGGTTTCCGCCAGCCTCGGGGCTTCGCTGCAAGAGGTTGAAATTTTACGACCGGAAGGCGACATTCTGCGCGATGTACGCCCGATGACCGTGCTTTTCGTAACCGTCACGGTCGAAAAAGATGGCCGCCGCGAAGCCGGAAGCCACGGCTCTGGCGGTCGCTCCGAAATCGGGCTCCTGCTGGATGCCGCCCACTGGAAATCCGCCACCCGTGAAGCGCTCCGCATTGCGCTGGTCAATCTGGAAGCGCAGGACGCGCCGGCAGGCATCATGGATGTGGCGCTTGGCAATGGCTGGCCCGGCATTTTGCTGCACGAAGCCATTGGTCACGGGCTTGAAGGCGACTTCAACCGAAAAGAAACCAGTGCGTTTGCTGGCCTGATGGGCAAGCAGGTTGCGGCCAAGGGGGTTACGGTTGTTGATGACGGCACCATACCAGACCGCCGCGGCTCCATCAGCTTTGACGATGAAGGCACCCCCAGCCAACGCAATGTGCTGATCGAGGACGGTATCCTTGTCGGCTATATGCAAGACCGCCAAAACGCCCGCCTGATGGATGTGCCCGCCACCGGCAACGGGCGGCGGCAATCTTATGCCCACGCCCCCATGCCGCGGATGACCAACACGATTATGGAAAGCGGCGAGGCCACGCCGGAAGATGTAATCAAAGAGATCAAAGACGGGATTTACGCCGTTAATTTCAGCGGCGGGCAAGTGGATATCACCAACGGCAAGTTCGTGTTTAGCTGCACCGAGGCCTATAAGGTTGAAAACGGCAAAGTCACGCACCCGGTAAAAGGGGCCACCCTGATCGGAGACGGCCCCTCGGCGCTCAAACAAGTGCGCGCCATCGGGAATGATAGCGCCATGGACCCGGGTATCGGCTCTTGCGGCAAGGCTGGGCAAACCGTGCCGGTGGGCGTGGGTCAGCCAACGCTCCTGATCGGCGGGCTCACCGTCGGCGGCTCTGCCAGTTAAAACCTCAATAGAGGTGCTCCCTTTTACCCTCTATTAACCAATCATGTGAAATGATTGGTTAATGAATGATTTCCCAAATTTCTCTGTGCCGGCAAGTGCGAAAATACCGGCCTCAGCCGTGCCGCAAAGCGAAAACGATCAGACAGCCTGGCTCCGGTTGGCGCGCTCCCGGCGAGTCGGGCCGTCAACCTTTATCCGGCTCATCCGCGAACATGGTTCCGCCGCTGCGGCCCTCCAAGCCCTACCCAAGGTCGCTTCCGAAGCTGGTGCCCGCGGATACGCCCCGTGTAGCTTGGAGCAAGCCACCAAAGAAATCGAGGCGGGCCATAAAGCCGGTGCACAAATGCTCTGCTTAGGTGCCTCCGATTATCCGCCACTGCTCGCGCTTATTCCGGACCCGCCACCGCTGCTTTGGGCCATTGGAGACCCTGCGTTGACGAGAAAGCCAACTGTCGGTCTTGTCGGCGCGCGCAATGCGTCCTCCATCGGGCAGCGTATGGCCGCCATGCTGGCGTCTGACCTCGGGGATGCTGGCTTTGTGATCGCTTCCGGTCTGGCCCGCGGGGTCGATACCGCCGCGCACAAAGCCAGCCTTGAAACCGGCACCATAGCTGTGCTCGCGGGCGGCGTAGAAACGGTCTACCCCCGCGAAAACCAAAAGCTGTGGGAGAGCCTCGCCGAACAAGGGCTCGTCCTTTCCGAAGCCCCGATTGGCACCTCGCCACAAGCGCG
>DFBP01000301.1:14490-17681 GCA_002366685.1 Rhodobacterales bacterium UBA3077
GGCGCTGCGCTCATTCGTTCCGGTGCTGACGTTGTCGAATGTCTCAGCGGCCCCGTGCAGCCACATCTGCCCCTAGAAGTCCCTTCCCAACCAAGCCCTACTCCCCCGGCCCGCACCACAAATCTTGAAGACCAGATCAAAAGCCTGCTTGGCACGACCCCGATCCTGGAAGACACAGTCATCCGCGAAACCGCGCTCCCTGCGCCGGATATCATGGAGGCCATTTTTGACCTGGAACTCGCCGGCGCAATCCAGCGCCACCCCGGTGGATTGATCTCTCTAGCGCCTTAACCGCCACATAAAGTGTGCCAACTGCATCGATCTTTCGCTGCCGAGCCGAAGGCGAGGCCGTAGCGCCGCAGCTCCATTATTGCCACTTGTTGCAAAAATGCGACCAAGGGGGGCAAAGCGTTGCTTTCCTCCATGCTGGTGCTTGGTCCTATCTACCCGCCCAAATCAATTGACCCGCTCTCGCTTTCTGCTATGCGTGAATAACCCCTTCCCTCGCCCACTCGGGAGCCAAGCATGAACGACCACGTCACCACCCACCAAGCCTCCGATGACGCGCGCAACGAATCCATTTGCATCTATGTAAATGGTGAAATTGTACCGCGCGACCAAGCCAAGGTCTCGGTCTATGATAGCGGTTTTATGCTGGGGGACGGTATCTGGGAGGGGCTGCGGCTCTACAACGGCAAGTGGGCGTTCCTCGACCAGCATATGGACCGGCTCTTTGAGGCCGCACTGGCGCTTGATCTTGATATCGGGATGGCCCGCGAAGGCGTCATCAACGCCCTCGAAGCGACTCGACAAGCCAATGGTATGGAGTCTGACACTCACGCCCGCCTGATGATCACCCGCGGCGTTAAAACCCGCCCGTTCCAGCACCCTTCCCTCTCCCAAAGCGGGCCAACGATGGTGATCATCTGCGAACATTCCAAACCCTCCATCCCCCGCCCGATCCGGCTGGCCACCGTGCCCCACATGCGCGGCCTGCCCATGACGCAGGACCCGAAGCTCAATTCGCATTCCAAGCTCAACTGTATTTTGGCTTGCATCGCCGCCGAAAAGGCAGGTGCAGATGAGGCCCTGATGCTCGACATAAACGGCTTTGTAAACACAACCAACGCTTGCAACTTTTTTATTGTCCGCAAAGGCGAGGTCTGGACCAGCACCGGTGACTATTGCATGAACGGCATCACCCGGCAAAAGGTGATAGACCTGTGCCGCGCCGAGGGCATCCCTGTGTTCGAGCGCAACTTCTCGCTGGTCGATACTTACGGAGCCGACGAAGCTTTCCTGACGGGCACCTTTGGCGCACAAACCCCTGTTGCCTCGCTTGATGGCCGGCAAATCGGCAGCGGAGACCTCGGACCCGTTACCAAAGGGTTGCGCTCGCTTTATGCCAAGCTTATCCGCCAAGAGGTCGGCTGATGCGGATCGCCATGTGGTCCGGCCCGCGCAACCTGTCCACCGCGATGATGTATAGCTTCGGGGCGCGCAGCGACTGCGCGGTGTGGGACGAGCCTTTCTATGCCGCCTATCTCGCTGCCAGCGGGCTGGATCACCCGATGCGCGCCGAGATATTGGCGGCGGGGGAAACCGACCCTGCCAATGTAGCGGCGCAATGTGTCGGCGCTATTCCTGAAAACAAGCCGGTATTTTACCAAAAGCACATGACCCAACATATGCAACCGCACTTTCCGCTGAGTTGGATCGAAGATATGACCAATGTGTTTTTGATCCGGGATCCCGCGCGTGTGGTTGCAAGCTATCACGCCAAGCGCGAGAACCCTACGCTGGAGGACATTGGTTTCAAGCAGCAAGCCGATATCTTCGATTTGCTGGTGGCAAAGGGCCAATTTCCGCTAATCATCGACAGTGAAGACATTTTAGCAAACCCTGAAGCCGCCTTGCGTATCTTGTGCGCAAAGATCGGCCTCGCCTTTGATCCAAAAATGCTGAATTGGCCCAAGGGCGGGCACAAGGAGGACGGAGTCTGGGCAGAGCATTGGTATGGGTCAGTCTGGAAGAGCACAGGATTTGGCAAGGGGAAATCAGAAGAACCGGAACTGTCCCGTGAAGGCACAGCGTTGAGCGAACTGGCCCGCCCCTATTTCGAAAAGCTTTCCATTCGCAAGCTAAGGGTTCCTTCGGTCTAAGCCATGGCATTTTTGCAACAAGTGGCAAAAATGAAGCTGCGGCGCTTTCGCCTCGCCTTCGGCTCGGTGGTCTGCTTGACAAGTGCATGTGGCATCAGTAACGCTTGAGGTTCATCTTGGTGCCTGTTCGGGATACCCGATCAGGTGAAACGGGAAGACCGGTGCGCAAAACTGCAAATCCGGCGCTGCCCCCGCAACGGTAGATGCGCAAAATCTGGCCAATACCCACTGTGCATTCGCACGGGAAGGAGGCCAGACCTGCTTGATAGGCGCGCATAAGCCCGGAGACCGGCCAAGCTGAACAAGCGGCACTGCGGCGGGCAGGTCCGGTGGTTTTTGGCCGCCTCTCGCCCACAGTGCTTTTTTCGAATCTGCGCGCGGGGTCGCGCGCCAAAAGGAAAGAAATATCATGCATATTGAACCGGGCGTCGTTGATGGCGCAAAAATGGCACTGGGTGCCGCCACCGCCACGGGCGCCGTAGGGCTCACAGGCAAGCTGGCTCTTGAAAACATCAAATCCGGCAATGTTGCCTCCTTGGCAGCGCGTAGCGCCATTTCGACCACATTGGTCTTCGGCTTTTTTCAGGTTTTGCCCCACCAGCCCGTAGGCGTTTCCGAGGTGCACCTGATTTTGGGCTCAACCCTGTTTTTGCTGTTTGGCCGCGCTCCGGCTATGATCGGGCTGGCCATGGGCTTGCTTTTGCAAGGGTTGTTGTTTGCCCCAACCGATTTGCCTCAATACGGCATGAACCTGACCACACTCCTGCTGCCGCTCTATGCGATGAGCCTGTTGGCCAAGCGCATTATTCCTGAAGGCACAGCCTATAAAGATATCTCATATCTTCAGGCCTTGAAGCTATCTTCCACCTATCAGGCCGGAATCGTTGCCTGGGTTGCTTTCTGGGCTTTTTACGGCCAAGGCTTCGGGGCTGAAAGTCTGGCTTCTGTCGCCTCCTTCGGCGCGGCTTATATGCTGGTTATCCTGTTTGAACCACTGGCGGACCTCGCTGTTCTGGCCGCGGCCAAATC
>DFBP01000199.1:0-975 GCA_002366685.1 Rhodobacterales bacterium UBA3077
GACGTAGCCACAACAACCACGCACAAAACCTTGCGCGGCCCGCGTGGCGGAATGATTTTGACAAACGATGCAGACATCTCCAAAAAAGTAAATTCCGCTATCTTTCCCGGCATTCAAGGCGGTCCGCTCATGCACGTGATCGCAGCCAAAGCTGTTGCCTTTGGCGAGGCACTTCGCCCCGAATTCAAAACCTATTCCAAAGCCGTTATAGAGAATGCGCAAATTCTGGCGGAAACCCTCATGAAGGGCGGGCTGGATATCGTATCCGGCGGAACGGACACCCATTTGATGCTGGTTGACCTGCGCCCGAAAGGCGTGAAGGGGAATGCCACCGAGGAAGCTCTGGGCCGTGCGGGCATAACCTGTAACAAAAACGGAATCCCGTTTGACCCCGAAAAACCCATGGTTACGTCAGGTGTGCGGTTGGGGTCTCCTGCTGGTACAACCCGTGGTTTCGGCACCGAAGAATTCACCCAGATCGGCGAGATGATCATCAAAGTCGTGGATGGCTTGGCTGCAAACGGTGCCGAAAACAACGGCGCTGTCGAAGCTGCCGTTGCCAGCAAAGTTTCTGAATTATGCGCCAAATTCCCTATGTATCCAAATCTGTAGTCCACCACATTTAGTGGGTCCTCGCAGCTTTTAGACGACATTTATACGTTTCGGTAATAATCCGGTAACCATTATGGCTGATACATTAAAGCATCAACCATAACCGGAGGCTCCCGAAATGGGGTTACAGGCAATTATCTTTGACGTGGATGGAACGGTAGCGGAGACCGCCGACCTCCACCGTTCCGCTTTCAATTTAACATTCAAAGAGTTTGAACTCGGCTGGCACTGGGATCGAGAGATTTTTAGCCAACTCACACCGGTTGAATTCACTCTGCCAAAGTTGCGGTTGTTCTCCCTGGCCACACAGCGCACTGGCCAAGCTCACATACCAACCCATGAGCTACTGGCAAAAATTGCAGC
>DFBP01000199.1:1008-8564 GCA_002366685.1 Rhodobacterales bacterium UBA3077
TGCCCGCCTTATGAATGAAGCACGTCATGAGGGGCTCGCCCTTACGGTGGTTTCCACAAGCTCTCGGGTAGAAACAGAAACACTTATCTCCGAGATTTTGGGGTTTCCGGCTTTAGGGTGGTTTGACGGCATCCATACTTCGGAAGATGCCGGCGTTCCTTCTGCTGTCAAGAAGCTATACCGCAAAGCGTTGCATGATCTGGGCATTTCCGGGAACCGGGCTGTGGCCATTGACGATAGCGAAACCGGTTGTTATGCGGCCGCAGAAAATGGCATTAAGTCAATTGCGACGCCGAGCCTTTATACGTCATCTCATCTTTTCGAATCCGCAGAGCTAATCGTGAGTGATCTCGGCGACCCGAATGCGCCCTATACCAAAATAAAAGGCGGCCATCTTGACCACTCATTTGTGAGTGTGTCAACGTTGCAAAAGCTAAATTCACCTAACAGCGCCGCTGCATAAGCAAGTGCTTATAACTAGGGTCCCGTGCTGGACGGCTGGTCAGCGCCGCTGTGAGAAACCAATCCGCGAACCATACAAAGATATATCTCTTCGATATTGTTAGCCGAAAGTCGGCCATCCCCGCGATACCAAGTGGTCACACCCGTAAGCATCGCGATAATCGCATAGGCCGAGAGCCTAGAATCGCAAAGAGAAAAACTTCCTTCTTTGCCACCATTTCTCAAAATCGCTTCGAGCAAATCTTCGTATTGCCTCCGTTTTGATTCGATTAATTCAAAATTTTCAGGCGATAGGTTACGCAGCTCCATGTAGGCGATGAAAACAGCATCCACACGGTCCAGATGAAACCGGATATGGAAGCGCACAAACTGTTCAATTTGCGCCATCGGCTCAGTCGGCTGTGTGGCGCTTTCTTCGGCCCACGCGTTCAGGAGGTCGTCTAGATGGCGGTCCATGATCTGAAACAACAGAGTTTGTTTATCGGGCGTGTAAAGATAGAGTGCGCCAGCCTGAACACCGACTTCTGTCGCGATTTGACGCATAGAAACAGCGGCATATCCATATTGCGCAAAAAGTTTGGTGGCCGCTGCACGTAGTATTCGCGCTGTCTTTTTTCCATCAGATCCGGATTTTCGTGCCATTCAACCCTCGGTTTTTTTACAAAACTAACTGAACATTCGTTCAAATAGCAAGAAAAACCGTTAACGAAGGTCAAACCGGTCGCGAACAAAGCTCCCGGGGGCCTCTTCCAAAACGCCGGAAATATTGCCGGGTATCCTCGCCGTCACCTTTTTACCGCTTCGTTTTGCCAGCCATTTATGCCAGTCACCCCACCAGCTTCCGGGAGTTTCAACTGCCGTTTCAAGCCAATCGGGGAGCGCAGCCTTGCCTTCGAGATCACCAGTCCAATATTGGTATTTGCCAGAATCAGGTGGATTAACCACTCCAGCAATGTGCCCCGAGCCCGCTAGAATAAACCTTGTATTCGCTGGGTTCATTTTCTTGGCCCCTCTGAAAACTGACGCTGCTGGCGCAATATGGTCTTCTTTCGTTGCCACATGATAAAGCGGTGCCGTCACATCTTTTGGTCCAACTTGTTCGCCGAGCAACTCGAATTCTCCGGTTGCAAAAGCGTTTTCCATGTAAAATCGGCGAAGATAATAAAGATGTAACTTTCCGGGCATCCCGGTGCTGTCCGCGTTCCAATAAAGCAAATCAAACGGGAACGGTTCTTTGCCGAGTAGATAATTATTGACCACATAAGACCAGATGAGATCACTTGCGCGCAACATGTTAAACGAACTTGCCATGGTTTGTGCGGGCAAATAGCCGTCAGGCATTTGCTCCTGCAACGCCTCAAGAGACTCTTCATCAGCAAAAATCTGTAGCTCGCCAGCATCGGAAAATTCGAGTTGTGTTGTAAACATCGTTGCCGATGATACGCGCTTGTCTTTGGTTTTACCGAGATAAGCCATCAGCGGGCCGAGCAAGGTGCCGCCAACGCAATAACCGCCAATATTCAGGCTCTTTTGACCGGTTTCTTTGAGAACCACATCAACGGTATCCAGCACCGCTTGCGAGTAGCTGTCCCAGCTTTCATCCCGCTGCTTTTCGTCCGGGTTAACCCACGAAATAATAAAGACAGTATATCCTTTGCCAACCAGATATTTCATCAACGATTTCTTTTCGTTGAGGTCCAGAATATAGAATTTGTTGATCCAGGGCGGCACAAAAAGCAGAGGCTTTTCATAGACCTGTTTGGTGCTCGGCGCATATTGAATGAGCTGCAATACATTGTTTTGCCAGATAACTTTACCGGGCGTAACGGCCATGTCTCTTCCGACTTTGAAAGCATCCATATCCGTCCGACGGATCAGGAGCTTGCCGTGGCCACGTTCAACATCTTCGAGCATCATCTGCAACCCACGCACGAGATTTTCACCGTTTTGCTCGGCGGTTGCCTCTAGCACTTCGGGGTTCAGGGCGAAAAAATTCGCCGGGTGAATCGATTCCACATAGTTGCGCGTATAAAAAGCGAGTTTTTTGCGTTCGGCATCGGAAAGCCCATCCGCTTCGGCGACCTGCTGCTGCAACCAGTCCGCTGTAAAAAGATAAGCGTTTTTTATATAGTCAAAAAGTGCGTTTTCCGACCATCCCTTGTGAGAGAAGCGCTTGCCGCCCTTGCCGTCTGGCTCTGGCGGTGTATCTGCGTTCCAGCGGACCAATGTTTTTAACCAGAGTGATTGTTGGGCCAGCCAATATTCCTGCGTTGCCCGAGCGAGATCTTCAGGAGAAGACCAAAGCGCCTTATTAATTTCCATTAAAGCCTTTGCCGGAGAGACAGCGTCGTTTTGCCCCTCGAGCGCCGCCTGCCATACTTTCATCGAGAGATCAGCAATTTGAGCGAAATTTTGCGCGACCTCCTGCCCCTGATGGAACAATTCATTCATTTCTGTTGGCTTGTCTGACAAAACGAGAGCCTCCGTGAGCGCTTGCACCGATGCAGCCGGCAATATATATTTGAAAGGCAAAAGAAATTATTTCAAGGGTAAACTTAGAGTGCGCACGTATTTAGCCATAGCATGTGCAACAGGGCTGCTCTTGAGCGGCTGTTCAATCAACGATGATCTCAGAAGTTATCAAACCTCGGTCCCCGAGCGTGTGCGAGGCTTGGCATGGCTGGAATTGGCACCTTTGGGCGCATTTGCCCAACTCAGCCCGGATGAAAACATACCCGATGCTCGCAACTTGGCTCAAAAAGCGGCCGATCTACGAAGAAGAGCCGCAGCTATTCGAGGGCCTGTGCTTGATCCGATACGGGCAAGCGCCATGCGGGCTGCCCTAAGTAAACTCGCCAGTCGATAAATCGACTTTTAATGTGTTGGCCTTGGTCCTATAAGCGCACAAAGCAAGCGGAGAGCCAAATTGAGCGACGAAAATCAGGATTTTGATCAAAAAGCCGCGACCTTCTATTCGGTAGCTCAATTTCTGGATGAGGGTAAGGTGCCCGAAGGTGCCGAAATCGCGCTTGAGCTGTTCTTTATACCACAGGAAGGCGCGGATGCTCCCGCCTTTTTGAAAGCGCTTAAAACTTTTGGTTACAACGCGGAAACGCAATCCGAGACAGTCGAAGGCGGCGCGAGTCGTGAGGCGATAACAATCAATATAGATACAACAATGACAGCCGAAGATATCTGGCTACATGAAGAGCGCACAACCAAGCTCGCGCAAAGTCGAGGCTATGCCCCAGATGGTTGGGGTTTTCTTGAGCCAGACGCATAAAGGAACAAGTATAATGAGCAAGCCTTTGAGAATAGCGATTGCAGGCCTTGGAACCGTGGGTGCGGGTATCGTGAAAATGGTGCAGACCCATGGCGAGTTATTGGCACGCCGCGCTGGTCGACCCCTTGAAATCGTTGCCGTTTCAGCCCGCTCAAAAGGCAAAGATCGCGGCGTGGGCCTAAGCGGCTACGCTTGGGAAGATGATCCGGTTGCGCTAGCCAAGCGAGATGACGTTGATCTGCTTGTCGAAGTAATGGGTGGCGAAGACGGCCCCGCCAAAGCCTGTGTCGAGGCAGCGCTGGCATCTGGCAAACACGTAGTTACCGCCAACAAAGCCATGCTTGCGCTGCACGGTCAGGCAATGGCCGAACAGGCGGAAGCCGCCGGGGTCGCCCTTCGTTTCGAAGCGGCCGTAGCCGGTGGCATTCCGATTGTTAAAGCCCTTACCGAGGGGCTGGCTGGCAACAGTATATCGCGCGTTATGGGCGTTATGAACGGCACCTGCAACTATATCCTCACCAAAATGGATGCAACGGGCGAGAGTTATGGAGATGTGCTAAAAGAAGCGCAGGCGCTTGGCTATGCCGAAGCGGATCCCACGGTTGATGTTGGCGGCATAGATGCGGCGCACAAGCTCAGCTTGCTGGCCGCCACGGCCTTTGGCACTCGTGTCGCCTTTGACAAGGTCGAGATCGAAGGCATCGAGCGGATCACCTTGCAAGACATCCACAATGCAGCCGATATGGGCTACAAGATTAAACTTCTTGGTGTTGCCCAACAAAATGAAGACGGGCTGGAGCAGCGCATGCAACCCTGCCTCGTGCCTACGGCCTCTCCACTTGGGCAACTTGAAGGCGTTAGCAATATGGTTGTGGTTGAGGGAGATTTCATAGGGCAAACCGTTTATCAGGGCCCTGGTGCGGGCGAAGGGCCAACGGCTAGTGCTATTCTTGGCGATATCATGGATATTGCCCGTGGGTTGGTTATCCCTGCTTTTGGGCAACCAGCCAAGGGGCTGGCGCAACCCAACATCTCCTCCACCGGGTCGGACGCCGCTTATTACCTTCGCTTTAGCCTGACAGACGAGGCCGGCGTACTTGCCAAACTGGCGGCAATATTGGGAGATCATTCGGTTTCCGTTAACCGTATGCACCAATACGGGCATGACGGAAAAACCGCGCCATTGGTGATTGTAACCCATCAAACGCCCCGCGCCTCTCTGGATGCGGCATTGGCGGAGATCAGCGCATTAAACGCATCATTAGCCGAACCGGTAGCGTTACGCATCGAGAGCTTATAATAAGGTCGCCAGAACTAACTCGATCAAGGAAATGTCTATGAAAAACGTTATCGCGCTTGCCCTCGCCGTCACCGCCACGGCTTCTTTTGCACAAGATTCTAGCGACAATTATGAAATGGCCAGGCTGGGGATCACCATGAATGGCTACGATTGTGAAAGTGTATTGGGTGCCGAGCCAACCGATAATGATGATGTGGTTGAAATTACGTGCTTAAAAAGGGCTGGCTCTGACGCCACGGTGGTATATATCTTCACCATCGACGGGGCGGGATTCTCTATCACCCCGAAATAAACTTACGGGAAAGGCCCCACATGCCCGAAGACACACTTTATTCCGACCGGATGCTTTCGCTCGGACTCGCTCGCGTATCCGAGCAAGCCGCTATCGCCGCTGCCAAACTGGTTGGCTCCGGTAATGAAAAAGCCGCCGATCAGGCCGCGGTTGATGCCATGCGCACCCAACTCAACAAGCTCGACATTCGCGGGCGCATTGTGATTGGGGAAGGCGAACGCGACGAAGCCCCCATGCTCTACATCGGCGAAGAAGTCGGCAACGGCGTTGGCCCTGAAGTGGACATCGCGCTGGACCCGCTTGAAGGTACAACGCTTTGCGCCAAAGATATGCCAAATGCGCTTGCGGTGATTGCTATGGGGCCAAAGGGCTCTATGCTCCATGCGCCGGATACCTATATGGAAAAGCTGGCAATCGGCCCCGGGTATCCTAAAGATATCGTAACGCTTGCCATGTCACCCAAGGAGCGGGTGCAGGCACTCGCGGCCGCAAAAGGTGTTGAACCAAATGAGATTATGGTGTGCGTTCTAGAACGCCCCCGCCACGAGGCGATCATCAATGAAATTCGTGAAACCGGGGCCCATATCCGCCTGATCACAGATGGCGATGTAGCCGGTATCATCCATTGCGCCGAGGTCGAGAAAACAGGCATAGATATGTATATGGGCTCGGGCGGCGCACCTGAAGGGGTGTTGGCCGCAGCGGCCCTCAAATGCATGGGCGGGCAAATGTATGGCCGACTCATCTTCCGCAACGAAGATGAAAAAGCCCGCGCCCGCAAAACAGGTGTGGAAGATTTCAATCGCATCTATGCGCTTGATGATCTGGTTACCGAAGACGTGATTTTCGCAGCCACAGGTGTGACCGATGGTTCCATTGTATCGGGAGCGCGTCGGGTTGACGGATTCCTTGAAACAGAAACGATCCTAATGCGTTCGAAAACCGGTTCGGTGCGTCGGCTGTTTTATCGCCAACGAAACCAATAGTGGAAATGAGCGGGGCGTTCCTCGGCGTTGAATCCTCGCTCACCGGCCGCCGCTGGCTCGGCCCATTGGCCGAGGTCGAACGGCAGGCAGAGGCCATTGCACAAGCCACCGGATACCCGGATGTGCTGTCGCGCGTGCTTGCCAATCGCGGCGTAGTCGCACCAGAGGCGGAGGCTTTCCTGAGCCCCAGTCTGCGGGACCTCATGCCGGACCCTTCCACACTGCTTGATATGGACAAGGCCGCCGCGCGCATTTTTGAGGCCCTTCAAAACGGTGAGCGCATCGCGGTTTTTGCCGATTATGATGTCGATGGTGCAACATCGGCCGCACAACTGCTGAGCTGGTTCAAAGCCCTTGGCAACCAAGCAACCCTATACATTCCAGACCGCTTGACCGAGGGCTATGGGCCCAATGACAAAGCCATGGAAATGCTCGGAAAATCCCACGATCTTGTGATCTGTGTGGATTGTGGAACCGTTGCCAACGGGCCAATTCAGGTGGCGGTAAATTCCGGTGCAGATGTGATTGTGCTTGATCACCACATGGGGGGAGAAACCCTTCCGCCCGCGCTCGCAGTTGTGAACCCCAACCGTCAGGACGAAACATCCGAATACACCTATCTGTGCGCAGCGGCTGTGGTGTTCCTAACCCTCGTTGCCGTGAACCGGTTCATGCGTGACGCAGGAAAAAATGCTCCGCCGTTGCTTGATATGCTTGATCTGGTGGCGCTGGGCACCGTGGCAGACGTAGCCCCGCTCGTCGGATTTAATCGCGCCTTGGTGCGCCAAGGGCTTACCGTTATGGCGGGTCGCAACCGCCCCGGTTTGGTAGCGCTGGGGGATGTGGCCGCCTTGAACAGCGCGCCGAAAGCCTATCATCTTGGCTATTTGTTGGGACCGCGCATCAATGCGGGTGGCCGTATTGGAAAAGCCGATCTTGGGGCTCGACTGCTGACAACGACAGATATTCACGAAGCGCAGGCACTCGCCGAACGACTCGACGCTCTCAACAAAGATCGCCGTGAAATCGAAGCTCAAGTTCAAGCCGGTGCAGAGGCGGAAGCGGAGAGTCGCGGGCTCGACGGCCCTTTGGTATGGGCTGCGCATAGAGGCTGGCACGCCGGTGTTGTCGGGATTGTCGCCTCGCGGCTCAAAGAAAAATATAATCGGCCCGCAGTGGTAATTGGAATTGACGACGAAGGTGTGGGCCATGGGTCCGGCCGTTCTATTTCGG
>DFBP01000199.1:8666-17297 GCA_002366685.1 Rhodobacterales bacterium UBA3077
GCGGCCATGGCCGTGCTATCAGACAAGCTCGCCAAACAGGGTGCCGGAGAAATCGGGCCGCGAGACCTTTCGATCACAGCAATTATTGGCTCCGGCACAGCCTCACCCGAACTAATCGAACAGATCGAGGCAGCCGGCCCATTTGGAGCGGGTGCCCCTGCCCCGCGCTTTGCAATCCCGGCAGCACGCATCCGATTTGCTAAACCCGCGGGTGAAACCCACTTGCGCCTCACCGTTGATAACGGCTCCGGCCCGATCGACATGATCGCCTTTCGCGCTTTCGAGAGTGATCTCGGCGCTGCCTTGCTAAACCACGCGGGCCAAAGCTTCCATTTTGCCGGTCGATTGGAGATTGACGAATGGGGTGGCCGCCGTAAAGCCAAATTGCAACTGGAAGACGCGGCCAAGGCGGTATAGTCTATGGTAAACAAGGAGTTTCCCATGTCTCATATCCTTATACTCAACGGCCCCAACCTGAACCTGCTTGGCACCCGCCAACCCGAGACCTACGGCACAATTACGCTTAAAGACATCGAGGCACTGTGCGCCCATGAAGCGAAGTCTCTGGGCGTGACCTATGAGTTCGAACAAAGCAACCACGAGGGCACTTTGATCGACTTTATTCACAATACAAAAGCCGAGGGAATTGTGCTCAATGCGGGGGCATACACCCATACGTCAATCGCAATTATGGATGCGATTACCTCGGTCAATAAACCCGTGCTGGAGCTGCACTTGAGCAATATCCATCAACGAGAAGCCTTTCGGCACCATTCATATATTTCAAATGTTGCCTTTGCGATGATCTGCGGTTTAGGTGCTTCCGGATACCCGCTCGCCCTTAGGGCCATGGCCGGACATCTGGCGCTCTAGGTGGAGCCTCTTGCCTATCTTTACATAGGCCTTGCTGCTTTTCTGGTTGGCTTTACCAAAACCTCGGTTGGGGGTGTTGGGATACTGGCTGTGCTACTCATGGCGCTCGCGATCCCCGATGAAACCTCGCCCGGGGTCCTGCTGCCAATGCTGATTGCCGCCGATATCCTGGCCGTGATTTATTTCCGAAGATCTTGCCAGTGGCACATCCTTTTCAAGCTGATTCCGGCGGCACTTGTCGGTGTTGCGCTGGCCTATTGGGTTTTATCCACCTCTACCGGATATGATTTTTCCAAACTCATTGGCTGGGTTATCCTGGCCATGCTAGCGCTCGATATACTGGTTACCGATGCCTTGCGTCATCTCGTTCGGGGGCGGGTATTGACCAGTATAATCGGCGCAATTGCTGGCGCGGCCTCCATGGTCGCCAACGCGGCTGGCCCGATCTTTGGCATATATCTATTACAAATGGGGCTGAGCAAATCCGAGTTCGTTGGCACGAGAAGCTGGTTTTTTCTGTTGGTCAATATCGCCAAAGTGCCGTTTGCAATCGGGCTTGGAATCACAACCACACAGTCGTTGACCCTCAATTTGTATTACCTGCCCATTATCTTGCTGGGAGCCTTTCTTGGCAAACAATTGGTTAGATACATCAACTTGAAAACCTTCAAAATTCTGATCCGACTAGCTGTTCTAGCCGCCGCAGCCCGCCTGATCCTCGGCTAAAAAACTTTTCTTGGTTTAGGCGAAATTTAGGCTTGCGCCCGCCCGCCATGCCGCATAAATAGTCCGCACAGAGAGCGATGCGCCCTTCGTCTATCGGTTAGGACGTCAGGTTTTCAACCTGAAAAGAGGGGTTCGACTCCCCTAGGGCGTACCACTCTCTGTTATTTACTTCCTTGAAATTGTTTGGTTTTGCTTTAGGTTGCGCGCATCTATATTGCCTAACAATCCTTTTACGGACCTGTCCAAATGACCAAATTCCACCAAAACTATGTAATGCTCCTTGCCGCGTTTGGCTTTGCCTTGCTAATTGGGTTTTCCGGATTCATTTGGAATGCGCCGGACTTGTGGCAGCGAATGGTTTTTGGAGCGGCACTTTATCTGCTCAGCAAGGATGTAATCGCGACCGCATCCATAGACCGTGGTGTGCGTAGTTTTTCCACCCTTAACCGCTGGATATACGCATTTTATTTGGCAGGTTATTTCGGGTTGTTTATGCTGCTTTTCACTTGGCCAGGCGCTGAGGGCATGGCCCGAATTCTACCCGGAGTTATGCTCGGAGGAGCGCTGTTCGGATTTGTCATGAGCTTTGTGTTTGAAAGCAAAACTCACCCTTATGCACATCATTTCAACACGGAACCGACCGGGAAGTTTGCAGAGTTCTATAAAGTGTTCAGTAAGATTTGGCCTATTTTAGGTCTTTTGGGAATATATTTCCTTGCATTCGCTTCCTCACAAGGGGCACCAAAAGCCGAGCTTCTTTTCTTTGTTTCCATCGGTCTATGGTTTTTGTTTCCGAGATATTCAAGGGTCACAAAGGGCTCGGCTATCTGGGCAAATTTTCCGAGAGCCGTTGGGATGGCTCTCCTGATACTGCCTTTGCTTGCATCATTGCTCTAGGCGGCAAAATTAGCAATGCTCCTACCCCCCGACCATCAAGGGCATGACCACAACCTCTGAATCTTCATCGATAGGCGTGAACCACGCCTCTTTGAAAACCTCGCCATCAATTGCCAGCGAGACTCCGGCGGCGATTGTTTCGCGCAATCCTTCAAACTGCTCCGAGAGCTTCTGCAAAAGAACGCGGGTGTTCTTGGCCTCGATCTCAACCTCCCCCACACCACCGGTGAAGGCGCGCAGTGAACCAAAGATCACGACGCGCGCCATTTAACCGATGGCTTTCAAGATTTTGGGCGGCGACATCGGAAGTTCAAACATCCGCTTGCCAATAGCACGCGAGACCCCGTTTGAGACAGCTGCCAGAGGCGGCACAATGGCCGTTTCTCCACAACCGCGAACCCCGAATGGATGGCCCGGATTCGGAACTTCAATAATGACCGGATCAATCATCGGCAAATCAGAGGCGACCGGAATACGATAGTCGAGAAAACCCGGGTTTTGCAGCCGGCCGTCTTCACCGTAAATATACTCCTCGTTGAGCGCCCATCCGATGCCCTGAACAGCACCGCCCTGAATTTGCCCTTCTACATATGCCGGGTGGATGGCTTTGCCCACATCTTGAAATGCGGTGTAGCGTTTTACCGCCGTAAAACCCGTTTCCGGATCAACCTCGACATCTACAAGGTGTACACCAAAGGATACACCGGCCTTATCTGGCGCGCCTTCATGGTGCCCCGCAATTGGCCCGCCGGTTTTACCCGAAACCGCCGCGATTTCGGCAAGGCTCATCGGTGGGAACTCCCCGGCGTTGTGGCCGGTCGGTTGAGCCGCACCATCGACCCACTCGACCGCGTCTTCGTCGATCTCCCAGATCATGGCGGCCCGCTTGCACATCTCTTTTATCGCAGCATTGGCGGCATTAATTGTGGCTATGCCGACAGCAAAGGTAACGCGACTTCCGTCGGTTACGTCGGAAAACCCAACAGAGGCTGTGTCGCCTACAATTGTGCGAATCCGGTCTAAAGGAATGCCAAGCGCCTCTGCGGCCATCATGGAAATGGACGCGCGAGAACCGCCGATATCGGGATTTCCTTCAATCAGGTTGACCGTCCCGTCAGCATTAATGGCCATAGATACAGAGACTTGCCCGCCGAAATTGAACCAAAACCCGCAAGAGACACCGCGCCCTGTGTTCTCGGCCAGTGGGGCCGAATAATGAGGGTGCGCTTTGGCGGCTTCAAGCGCCTCAACCAATCCAATCGCCTTGAAGGTCGGCCCGTAAGAGGATTTTGTCCCCTCGCGCGCCGCGTTTTTCAAGCGTGTATCTATCGGGTCCAGTTCGAGTTTTTGGCAGAGTTCGTCAACGACGGCCTCAACGGCATAAACGGCCATCGGGGCACCCGGCGCCCGATACGAGATCATTTTGGGGCGGTTGGTCATGACATCCCACCCCTCTGATTGTACATGGTCAAGGTCGTAGGCCGCAAATGCGCTCATCGCCCCCATCATAACCATTTGGTATGGAAACGCGCCCCCCTGATACCTCAGTTTGGCCTGCGCCGCCGTAATTCTTCCGTCTTTGGACATACCGATTTTTATATCCATCGAAGAAGACATAGTCGGGCCCGATGCGCGGAAAACTTCATCTCGCGTCATAACCGCTTTGACCGGCTTGCCGGATTTGCGCGAAAGCATAAGCGCAACCGGTTCGATGAAGACAGTTGTTTTCCCGCCGAATCCGCCTCCGATTTCAGAGGCAGTGACCCGAAGCTGGCTTTCTTCGATGTCCAGGATCTCGGCGCAAATCAGGCGCACGTTATAGTGGCCCTGTGTGCTGCACCAAAGCTCGCCGCGACCATCAGAGCCAAGATCGGCCAAACATGCGTGTGGCTCAATATAGCCCTGGTGCGTCGCTGCTGTTTTGAAGCTGCGCTCAATTACTTCGTCCGCTTCGGCAAAACCGGTTTCCAGATCGCCATGGCCAAAACTATAATAGCCAACGGTGTTACCCGAAACCTCGTCACCAAGCTTTCGGGCTTTAACGCCTACATGCAGCACGGGCGCACCGGGTTTCATAGCCTCGTCAACATCTGTAACATGCGGCAACAGATTATATTCAACTTCGATCAGCTTAAGGGCCGCAGCGGCAATAGATTTGCTGATCGCAGCCACAGCCGCAACGGCGTGACCGTCATAGAGCGCTCGATCTTGTGCCATACAGTTCTGTGAAGTGTATCCTGTCCACCGGTTTTTGAGTTCATCAAAATCAGCGCCCGTGATAACGGCTTTAACGCCGGGCAGCGCCTTTGCTTTGCTAGTATCGATGGATACAATTTCAGCATGGGCGTGTGGGCTCCGCAAAATGCGGGCATGAAGCATACCTGTGACTGATTTATCAGCACCAAACATGGCTTTTCCGGTAACTTTGTCTAGGCCATCGGGTCGGATAGGCCGCGTTCCAAGGATTTTGAAATCTTGCTTGCTCATGCGCTTACCCCCCGCATTTCAGCGGCGGCATCTAGAACCGCTCTGATAATTTTGTCATAGCCTGTGCAACGGCACAGGTTTCCGGCCAGCCAATAACGGACTTCTTCTTCTGAGGGATCCGCATTTTTTTCGAGCAGTGCCTTCGCCGCAACGACAATCCCGGGGGTGCAAATTCCGCATTGTAGGGCCGCATGCTCCAACAGCTTTTTCTGAACCGGATGCAGCGCGTCATCTGTAGCTATGCCTTCAACCGTTTCGACCGCGCTGCCCTCGACCTCTGCGCCCAACACGAGGCAGGAAGCAACCAGACGACCGTCAAGCATGACCGAGCAGGCACCGCAATCTCCGGTTCCGCAACCTTCCTTGGCGCCCGTAAGGTTGAGCCGGTCACGGAGCACATCAAGCAGCGTTTCTCCGGGCTCACACAAAAATTCTACCGCGTCACCGTTAACGTAGGTGGATACGTGGATTTTGCTCATAACAGGCCTCCGGCTCTTTGAAAGGCAATTTTGGCGGCGCGCGTTGCCATAACACCGGCGACCTTGGTACGGAACTCAATGGTGCCGCGTTTATCATCAATCGGGTTGCAGGCTTTTTCACAGGCCTCAGCACATTGTTTTACGGCAGCTTCATCAAGCCGTGTTCCGATAAGCGCGGCCGCAGCATCCTCAACCAAAACGGCTGTCGGGGCCACAGCCCCCAAAGCGACTTTCGCAGCGGCAACCACTCCCGCCTCATCAAGTTGCAGGTTCACCCCCGCACTCGCTACGGCGATATCCATTTCTGTGCGCGGGATAAAGCGTAAGTAGGCATCCGCTGAATTTTTCGCGGCTTTCGGCAGAAGAACTGAAGTAATAAGATCGCCCTTCCCAAGCTTTGTCCGCCCCGGTCCCTCTAATAGACCGAAAACCGGAATGTCACGCTGCCCATCCTGCCCCTCAATCCGCGCTATAGCTTCAGCCGCCAGCAGGGCTGGAACACTATCAGCAGCGGGAGAACCGTTGCACAGGTTGCCGACCATCGTGGCCCTTCCCTGCACTTGCGTTGAGCCGATTAGCTCGACAGCTTCAACAACACCGGGCCACATATTCTTAAGAGCATCATTCTCGCCCATTTCAGCGCCACTAACACAGGCACCGATCCTGATACCGCCGTCCTCCAGGACGATATCGCGAATGCCCGGTATCTTTTTGAGATCGACCAAGACGCTGGGGGCTACACCCGAAAGCTTCATTTGCACCAGAACGTCTGTGCCGCCGGCTATCGGTTGTGCACCGTCACCTGCCCCCAACAAGGCAACAGCATCCCGGCTGTTTTTTGCCACTATGTAGCGCATTATTGATTCTCCCAGAAAAAGTCTTTTTATGAGTCTGCCAAGCGGACCCCTTGCGCACAAGCCCCAAATTCTTTTGGAAATTCACTGCCTACAGTTTTTTTGAAACCAAAATTAAGTGATTTAAGCAACTTGTGATCTGTTCCTAAGTCTAGTCTCTCTACTTTTTAGTTGATTTTTTGGTTCGATTAGGTACGCTTGATTAATAACAATAGCTTTACATGCCGCAAGCATGTGTATTCTGAGCATAGCAGGGAGCGCGATGTGCCAAACTTCAAGCCACTAATTTCTTTTGTTTTGGGCCTTTTACTCCTTTCAACGCCTGGCTTTGCGCAGGATGTCTGGATCACGTCGGATACTCCGTTTGTAGAGCTCGAGGTGAATAACGAGTTTTTCGTTATCGAGCGTAATCAGGATAATAGCGCCGTTATTCCGGCTGCATTTGCCAAAACTTCGCGTCCTTGCCCGCCCTTTTGTGTCCATCCCATGAGTATTGCAGACGGTGTTGAAACCTTCGGCGAACTGGAGCTTCTGGCGTTTATCGAAGGGCCTGTACAAGCGGGCGATGGATATTTGATTGATGCGCGTACGCCATCCTTTTATAACACCGGGACAATCCCTGGCTCGATCAACCTCCCTTTCAATTTGCTGACCGCTGATGAAAGCAACCCGTTTATGACCCCCCTCCTTATTCAACTTGGTGGAGTCAAACAGTCAGACGGAAGTTGGTCATTTGCAAATTCACCGGAGCTCGCTCTTTTTTGCAATGGTCCCTGGTGTGGCCAATCTCCACGCGCCATTGAGAATTTGATGTCGGTCGGATACCCGGCCGAAAAGTTAAAATACTATCGTGGTGGCATGCAAAACTGGCTTATGCTGGGCCTAACAGTGGTTGTTCCAGCCTCTTAAAGGCACATGTTTCCACCTATATCAAGTGGGGGGAATATGCATTTTAAGACTATCATTGCAATTGTAGCAGGTTTGTCTGCCGGGATGGCAAGCGCTGATGCGCGGTTCGAATCCGGGTCTGTTGCTACATCTTCTTTTGGTGGGTTGCAGTATGCTCAAAGCTCCATTGAAGCACTTGGAGAGTCCGATCTTCGTCGGTTGGTATTTTACACAGAGCGAACGATCGGGTCTCTTAACGATATTGTGGAAGCTTCTGATACCGGCGAGTTTGACGACCTTGGCAAGCTAATTGAGAATCTTCGCTCCAATATTTCAAGGCTTTCTGATGCGGGTGGCCGGTCCGGCATCCCTCGCGAAGACATCACTGATTTTTTCGTTCAGACTGTTGTTGACGGCCATGGTGGTGATTTTCTCGAAAAAGTTAGCAACGCAGCTGGTGGTCTGGATATCCCAACTCTTTTTAGAAATGTCGAAGCACCTTCGGCTCCCAACACAGCAACTTTGAACAATAATAGCGAGTTTCTGGACGCTCTTGCCAATGAGAGCGCGGGTTTAACTTTAAACGAAACGGCTGGGCAAGTAGAAGTTGTGGAGACCACAGATGAAGCGGACGGGCCTGTTGCGGGCCCGAATGCGACGGCTGCCGAGCGTGGCGTGATTGACCGGATAGAGGTCACGAACAGTGGTTGGAAAATTACTGTGGTTGCAGGAGATTCGCTCGCACTGATTGCTTCGGCACTTTATGGTGACTCGCTATCTTATAATGTGATTTATCAGGCAAATCTGAATGTATTGAACAACCCGAACTCGCTCAATATTGGTGACCGCCTCACTTTACCAAAACCTTAAACAGATTTTGGCAAAGCTTGGAGGAGTGGTAAAAGCCGTTTCATATCCGGGCCATGCTCTTGCCCGGTTAGTGCTTTTCTCAAAGGCATAAAGAGGCTTTTTCCTTTTCGCCCTGTGCTTGCTTTCAAAGCAGCCGTCCAATGGCCCCAGGTCGTTTCATCAAAGGGCTGCGCTGGCAGGGTATCAAGTGCATTTCGAACAAACTCAATGTCGTCGTCTGCAACCAAGGGTGCCACGCCATTCGTGCAAAGCGCCCACCATTTGGCAATTTCAGCACGATCCGAAATATTCTCGCGAATTGCGATCCAAAATGCATCTGTTTTGTCGGACGGTACACCCACGTTTGCGAGCTCGTCGGCCATATCCTCAACCGACAAACCATGCAAATATTTGGCGGTCAGCGGCCAGAGATCTTCTATGTCGAACTTGGTTGGTGAAGCCCCAAATTCTGACAACTCAAAACCGTCTATCAAATCTAGCATTTGTTGGCGGATTTCAACAGGCTGGGATGAACCGAGTCGCGCCATCAAGGAGTTGATCGCCATTGGTTCAATCCC
>DFBP01000019.1:0-3763 GCA_002366685.1 Rhodobacterales bacterium UBA3077
TGAGAGGTAAGGGATTACCGTTTAACCCATTATAATATATACCGAAATAATATCAAGAAATTGGTGGAGCCAGGGGGAATCGAACCCCCGACCTCTTGCATGCCATGCAAGCGCCCTCCCATCTGAGCTATGGCCCCAAATTGCAGGAATTAACATGCAACGGCACGTTATTAAGAGGCTCGAGACAGGAGTTCAAGTTGAAAATCGCACAGGAAATGAACAATTCAGAAATTTCGGATTGTGCCCACGGAATCCGGTAAGACTGCTGGTGAATCTTGATATTTGGTTACGCGGTGCTTTTTGCTGTAAATGTCGCCACCAGTAAGTCAACAACGGCAGACATTGCCGCATGCGGCTCGTCTCCTTTGGCAATGGCCGCACCGTAAACACGGCGTTGACGGTCGGCTGAACTTCCGTTTTGGGCAAAGGTACGCAGAGAGAGCAGCTCTGCATAGCAATCCAAATCCTGTGCTTCTTTTCCGACCAGCGCGATCAACTCTTCAACCAAGTCACCAAAACCCACCATTTTGCCGCGCCCGAGATCAATGAGTTTACCGTTCACACCATGCCTTTGGGCCTGCCAGCGGTTTTCGAGAATCATCGTATTGGGGTATCGCCGCCATTTCTGGTTTTTCTGCTTCAGGCGATGGAAATAGAGCAATAGTGACTGATAGGCTGCGGCGATTCCGGCGGCCTCTGCCACCGTTCCGCAAATATCGGTGATGCGTTGTTCCAAGGTCGGAAACTTGTCCGAAGGCCGTATATCCCACCAGATTTTGGTGGCGTCCTCGATGCAGCCGGCCCGCACCAGTCCACTCACAAGCCGTTTATATTCTCCATAGCTTTGAACCGGGTCTGGCAAACCAGTGCGCGGAAGGGCATCAAACACGGTCAGACGATAGGAATTAAGCCCAGTATCCTCCCCTTCCCAAAAGGGCGACGACGTGCTGAGTGCCAGCAAATGCGGTAAAAAATAGGAAACCTGCCCCATCAGGTCTATCCGCTCGTCTTTGTCGTCGATCCCGACATGAATATGCATGCCGCATATCAGCATCCGTCGAACAACCTGCCCGAGATCACTTCTCAAGTCATCATACCTCGATTTGCGGGTATGGCTTTGATTGCGCCAGTTTGCGAAAGGATGTGTGGAAGCCGCGATCGGCGCATATCCGAATTTGGCTGCACATTCGGCAACACCGTGGCGGAGCTCGAGTAGCTCGGCCGCCGCGTCTCTCACCCGCTTGTGTGGTTTTGTTCCAACTTCGACCTGACACTGCAAATACTCGCCGGTCACTTGCGCGCCCAGAGCCTTGCTACAGGCTTCAAAAAACCCCGAATCCGGCTGTTGCACCAGATCGCGGCTCTCGATATCCACGATAAGGTATTCCTCTTCGATCCCGAGCGTTAGGCTTGGCTGCATAATGACCTCCAGTTTCTCCAAGTTTCCGCTGGATAATCGCATTGTGTCAATAGTTTTGGTTGAAACTCTCTTGTCGGAAGGCCACCTTAGGGGAAACAATCAAATGTGAGTGCCCATGCCCTTGAAAATTGCCATCCAGATGGACCCGATCGAAGATGTAAATATCGAGGCGGATACCAGCTTCCGCCTCGCGCTCGAAGCGCAAGCGCGCGGGCATGAGTTATTTTACTACACACCGGACCAGCTGGCTTTTGAAAGTGGTGTTGTTACAGCCCGCGGCTGGCCTCTGGAAGTGCGCCGCGAACAGGGCAACCACTTTACCCTTGGCGAAAAGCAAAAGATCAACTTGGCCGACTGGGATGTGGTCTGGCTTCGCCAAGATCCGCCATTTGATATGGGTTATATAACCACAACCCACCTGCTGGACATGATTCACCCGGATACACTGGTCGTGAATGACCCGTTCTGGGTCCGTAATTATCCAGAGAAGCTCTTGGTCCTTGAGTTCAAAGGGCTAACTCCGCCAACCACCATCGCGCGTGACATCGATATTTTAAAAGAATTCAAGGAAGAGCATGGTGATATCATCCTGAAGCCGCTCTATGGCAATGGTGGCGCTGGGGTCTTTAGGCTTGGGCCCGATGACAGGAACCTCAATTCCCTGCATGAGCTTTTTGCCGGTATTAATAACGAACCCTTGATCGCACAGAAGTTTCTGCCCGATGTTTCCAACGGTGACAAAAGGATTATTTTGGTTGATGGCGAGCCGGTTGGTGCGATCAACCGTGTGCCTGCCAAGGGGGAAACCCGCTCCAACATGCATGTTGGCGGGCGGCCGGAAAAGGTGGGAATGACCAAGCGTGATCTCGAAATTTGTGCGGAAATCGGACCCTTACTTAAAGAAAAGGGGCAGGTTTTTGTCGGGATCGATGTTATTGGCGATTATCTTACCGAGATCAACCTAACCTCCCCCACCGGCATTCAAGAGCTTGAGCGGTTTGACGGAACCAACGTCGCCGCGCTGATCTGGGACGTTATCGAGGCCAAGCTGGCCTAGTGTCCTTCCGACTCAACCTCCTCAACTTCACGCTGCGACATTTCGAGCGGCGGGCGCTTTCGTGGATAAATGAACCGGCAACCATTCGCTGGCGTATGAACCTGCAAACCGCCTTCTTTTTTCGTGCACCGCGCAAGGTGCCGGTAGCGCCCGAAAAGCTCGTGCACGGGCAAAACAGCGTGTCGTGTTTGCGAATTTCTGATGGGCAGCAAGGTGTTTTGCTTTTCCTACATGGCGGTGCCTACATTTTTGGTTCAGCTAAAACCCATAGCAAGTTCGTCGCCAAGCTTGCTGTTGATAACGATCTGACGGCCTATTCGGCTGACTACCGACTCGCGCCCGAAAACCCTTTTCCAGCCGCTATTGATGATGCTTACACCGCTTATCAGGCGTTGCTAGGGCAGGGCGTTTTGCCCGAAACAATCACAATCGCCGGAGATTCCGCTGGTGGTGGATTGGCACTCGCACTGCTGCACCGAATTCTCGCGGAGGGCCTGCCTCCGCCGCGCAACCTTATCGCTTTCAGCCCGCTCACCGATCAAACCCTGACCAGCGCTTCGCTGGTTGAAAATGCCGATTCCGAGGTCATGCTTCCGGCCAAGCATTTTACCCGCGTGCGCGACATGTATTTGAAATCCGACTTCAAAAACCCGCTCGCCTCCCCTTTATTTGGCAATTTCAAAGATGCGCCGCCGGTTTTTTTAGCCGTGGGAACAAAAGAGATTTTGCGTGATGATAGCCTCGCGCTCGCCGCAAAGCTACGCAAACAAGGCGTGTCGGTAACCTTGGACATTGGCGAAAACACCCCGCATGTCTGGCCATTTTTTCACGGCCTTCTTCCCGAAGCTAATGAAACGTTGGCGAAGGTCAAACGCTTCCTCACCCGTCCCAACCCTTAGGGCGCAGAACCGCTGACTGAATCTGCTCCACCTCCTGATACCCGACACTTTTGTAAATTCGCTCAGCGGGCTCACCGGCATCTGCGATGATGATCATCCGGTTCCCCGGATAATTCACTTGGGTTTCGCAGGAGACAAAATGCACCAGCGCTGCGCAAATGCCTTGCCGCCTGTGGTCCGGATGGGTGCTGACTTCCTGAAACCGTGAAATGCCTTCGCGGTGGAAGATACCCATATCTCCTACCAACAATCCCTGCTTGAAGGCCCCGAACCATGCGCCGTGCCCAGCCGCCTGTAAAGCTTTATAAAACGCGAGCCGCTGGATTTTGAATGCCCTATAAGGCGCTTCCGCAAAACCCTCTTCGCGCGAGGCCACTTGTTGTTCCA
>DFBP01000019.1:3862-8292 GCA_002366685.1 Rhodobacterales bacterium UBA3077
ATCCGGCCATTGCAGGCATTTATGCTTAACCTCTGGCGCATCCGAAAAACGCGAATCAAATACCTCAATCCAATGCCGGATTTCAGTGGTCGCCGGTGGTTCGGGCAGTAAAAGATAGTTCCCGAACCAGAAGGTCGGGTTTTTGGGCGTGCGCACCTCGGTATAGGTGCCAAAATCGCGAACGACCCCGTCAAAGCGCTGAAACATGGTTTCGCTCAAAAAGCCGATAGATTCAATTTCCATTCCAGCCGAATATCAGAAAGCCAGCCGATATCCAATCGCTTCGGCAATTGCCGGTTTTCCAATCACATCTTCTGCACGCAGGTCGGCGATGGTCCGCGCCACCCGCTGGATACGGTGGAAAGCCCGCGCCGAAAGGTTGAACTTTTCGGTCGCGTCCAGAAGCATTTTCGAGGCTTCGGGCGTGAGGGAGCAGGCTTGCTCAAGAATATCGCCCTCAATTGCCACATTTGTGCCAATCCCCGGCAAATCTCTATAGCGCTGCGATTGAACCTCCCGCGCCATCGCGACCCGTGCTGCAACGGTCTTGCTTGCCTCGCCTTCAGGTGCGCGGCCTAAATCGGATATGCTCACCGGCGGCACCTCGATTCGCAGGTCAAACCTGTCGAGGAGCGGCCCCGAAATACGGCCCAAATAATCCTGCCCACACAATGGCACGCGACCACAAGCGCGGTTCACATCCGTCATATAGCCACATTTGCAAGGGTTCGCGGCGGCGAGAAGCATAAAACGGCTTGGGTAGCGCACATGGGCGTTGGCGCGGCTCACAACCACATCACCGGTTTCAATGGGCTGGCGAAGGGTCTCCAACACGGTGCGCGGGAACTCAGGAAACTCATCCATGAACAACACCCCGTTATGGGCCAGTGAGACCTCTCCGGGCTGTGCGCCTCGGCCGCCGCCGACCAATGCCGCCATGCTCGCGGTGTGATGCGGGCTGCGAAAGGGCCGCTGCCGTGAAATACCGCCTTCTTCCAAAATTCCGGCCAATGAGTGGATCATTGAGGTTTCCAGCGCTTCAGTTGGAGAAAGCGGCGGCAAAAGGCCCGGCAATCGGGCCGCCATCATAGATTTGCCGGAGCCAGGCGGCCCGACCATCAAAAGATGATGCCCTCCCGCCGCTGCGATCTCCAACGCGCGCTTGGCTTTTTCCTGCCCGCGGACATCCCGCAAATCACGGAGGTCGTCGACAGAGCCAACCTCGCCGGGAGCCGAATCTGATAAAACCGCCCGACCCGAAAAGTGGTTCACCAATTCCAGTATTGATTTGGGGGCCAGAACCCGCGCGGCTTCGACCCATGCCGCCTCGGGGCCCGAGGCAGCAGGGCAGATCAGCCCGCACTCTGCCTCCGCGGCGGCAAGAGCGGCAGGTAGCGCTCCTGCCACGGGCACCAGTGAGCCATCAAGCGAGAGCTCCCCCAAGCTAAATTGTTGCTCCATCTGGTCGCGCGGCAAAACATCCATTGCCGCCAACAATGCGATCGCAATGGGCAGGTCAAAATGCGAACCGATTTTCGGCATATTGGCAGGGGACAGGTTAATCGTGATCCGCTTGGCTGGCAGTGCCAGCCCCAGAGCCGAAATTGAGGCCCGCACCCGTTCTTTGGCTTCCGAAACCGCTTTATCGGGCAATCCAACCAGATTGAAAGCCGGGATTCCCGAAGCCAGGGCCACCTGAACTTCAATCCGCTTGGCCTCAACTCCATGAAAGGCCACCGTATAGCTGCGGGCAATCGTTCCTACATTTGCATTCATTCATTAACCATTTACCCGATTGGTTTACGAATGATTAACCAGCCTTCGTTTTTGTCAGCATTCCACAGATTTGCCAAAGATAAATTTGATCGTCTTGTTTACGATACCAAAAACGCTTCTACCGCCTGCTGAAATTCACGCGGCTTCTCGGCGTGAAGCCAGTGCCCCGCGCCTGCAATTTTGGCAAACTCGGCTCGTGGGAATTTACCCAAAATCCGGTCCTGCATCTCGGGCAACACATAGTCAGATTCAGCGCCGCGCAAAAAAAGTGTCCGGCCGTCAAACGGGTTGTTCAATGCGGGAAAACCCATGATTTTTGGCATCTCGGCCAGGAGCGTATCAAGGTTAAGCTGCCATCGCGCGCCGCCATCTTCCAGTGCGACAGATTGAAGGAAAAAGGCCCGTAGAGGTGCGCTGTCTACGTGTTCTACAAGCTGCTTGTCAGCGTCCGAACGCCGGGTCACCTGTGCCATATCCACCGATTTCATCGCCTCGATATGCCCTGCCTGCGTGTGCCCATAGGCCACCGGAGCGATGTCGGCCACGATCAACTTGCGCACTAATTCTGGCTGGGTTAGCGCCAAAACCATGGCGGTTTTCCCGCCCATCGAGTGACCGAGCACATCTGCTGCGCCCCCCTGTGCATCAATCACTTCCGCAATATCGCCCGCAAGGGCTTCATAACTGTTTACATCACTTCGAAAACTTTCCCCATGGTTGCGCATATCCACCGCAATCACATGCCGATGCTCTGCAAACCGTTTTTGCAGCACGCGCCAGTTTCTTGCCGAGCCAAAAAGCCCGTGCACAATTATAAGAGGCACCCCAACAGGTTCCCCAAAGCTGACGTAATTCAGCATACGCGCCCCCTACACAATGAAATTTGCCAAAGTGGCATTGTTGGTGATGTCTTCAAACGCAAACCCGTGTGAAGCCATCTCTTCTTCGATTCGAGCAAAGCCGTCAGGGTCTCTGGTTTCAATCCCGATCAGAACCGACCCGAAATTTCGGGCTGATTTCTTCAGGTATTCAAAACGGGCGATGTCATCATCGGGGCCGAGAATATTGAGAAAGTCTTTGAGCGCGCCCGGGCGCTGAGGCATTTGAAGTATAAAATACTTCTTCAATCCAGCATAGCGTAGCGCCCGCTCTTTCACATCGGGCAATCGCTCAAAATCAAAGTTCCCACCCGAAACCACTGCGACTACGGTCTTGCCTGCGATATCTGGAATATCTTGTAACCCGTCTATCGCCAGCGCGCCCGCTGGCTCCAGCACCACACCTTCGATATTGAGCATCTCGATCATTGTAGTGCAAATCCGGTCTTCCGGCGCGATATAAACATGGTCGGCTGGCAAATGCGCAAGTGCCGCAAAGTTTCGCTCGCCAATTCGGGCCACAGCCGCACCATCAACAAAACTGTCAACCCTGGGCAGGGTCACGAGCGCTCCGGCATCCAGAGAGGCGCGCAGGCTCGGCCCGCCCGCCGGCTCGACGAAGCGGAAATCTATTGCAGTATCCGCCAGATAGCGGGTCATGCCAGCAGCCAGCCCGCCTCCACCCACCGGCAAGACCAACATATCTATGGTCTCGTCCTCGGGCATTTGCTCCAGAATCTCGGCAGCAACAGTGGCTTGCCCTTCAATGACATTGTCACTGTCAAATGGCGGCACAAAAACAGCGCCGGCATCAAGGCAATAGGCCTGCGCCGCGCTTAGGGTTTCGTCAAAGTAGTCACCCTCAAGCCGGACTTCGGCATGTTCGCCGCCAAAACTACGGGTTTTGTGGATTTTCTGTTTAGGGGTGGTCACCGGCATATAAATCACAGCCTGCACGCCGAAATGGGCGCAGGCATAAGCCACGCCTTGTGCGTGGTTTCCGGCTGAAGCACACACAAACGGCCCGCTCCTCCCTTCGTCCAGCGCTTTAACAATCGCATTGAACGCTCCGCGGATTTTATAGGAGCGCACGGGCGAAAGGTCTTCACGCTTAAGGTAAATTTCAGCGCCGTATTTTGCGCTCAAAAAATCGTTTCGCTGCAAGGGTGTGCGTTCAAAAACCGAGCGCATCCGCTTTTCCGCGCGTGCGACAAGCGCTTTAAAATTTGCCGGATCACTCACCTAGTAAATCTCGCGTTTTTGCACGATATGCCCGTAAAGCGTGCTCAAAATACTGATGTTGAGCATGAAATAGAACCAGTTAAAAGCCAAGTCAAACAAAGAGACCAGCAATTCAGGCAGGCCCAAAGTCAGCAAAAATTCGAAGATAAACCCAACTACGATATTTAGGATGGTCAGCATTACGGCAGCGCCAGCTATTGCGCCGGAATAACCCTTGCTCGCCTCCCATGCCTTGCTGATGGTCAACCCTTCTTCCAGCGCCACAGCGGGTAAGATTAGGGCCATACGCAAGTAAAATACGGTAACGATTATGCCTGTGATTAACGCGCCTATGATCCCGAGGGCCAGCTCGCCACCAAGCTGGTTGGCTTCCAGCGAGCGCATTGCGCCTGGTCCCAAAATCATTAGTAGAATTCCACCGATGACCATTCCGACGATCAGCGTCAGGAGGGTCACCCCGACCCCGTACCAAAAATACCGCCCAATACGGAACTCTTTGCGATAAGGAATAGTGCCGATGGGCATTTCCTCAAG
>DFBP01000121.1 GCA_002366685.1 Rhodobacterales bacterium UBA3077
GGTTAAACTAGCGCGGGGAAAAACGCCTCCCCCCCTCAGCCACGTTTTATCTGATAGCGCAGGCGCGCCCGATCCATGCAATAAGGTCATCCTTGACTTGAGAGAATGACCGTCCCAACATGATTGGCGAGAGTGCCGCTTCGAGCAAGAAGTTAAAAATTGCCACGTGGTTCTATCGGCAGACCCAAAAAATAAGGTATTGCCAGCATATATCATGCAAATTGGAGATTTGACGTAAAAGGCGGGTTATGAAATTTTCATTGGGTCTTGTCGCAGCCGCTACGGCGCTGTCTGCATACATGTTCACCGGAACCAGCGCCGTGGGATCAGAACATGAGCCTCCGATACCTATTGAAGCCCTTCAACCCCTAACGGGCGATGAAATACGCTATCTGGCTTTTCAGGTCTTTGAAGGTGGCGCAAATCCAGAAATCCCTTTTGATAGGGAGATGATTTACACCCCCAAGGCGGCGATTGTGCGCATGGTTCGTGACATTGTGACAACCATCGATGCAAGGGGAGGGCAAAGAACGCGGTTAGCGTTTATTCTCGGACCAATCTCGTTTGATCATAGTGATGCCGAGGTTCGCCAGATCATTGATGACGGTTTTGACATCGCATTGTCCGAAAATATTTCCGTAGGATTTCATATTGACGGCGCAATGTTCTGGGGCAAAAGGCAGGATCTTATCGGCAACCCGGAAAACGTGGAATGGACAGATTTTGATGGTACGCCAGCCACCGGATTAAAACTTGACTGGGCGCATGCGCCAGCCAGAATGGTGTATAATGCGCCTCAAATTCAGGCCGAAGTATCGCGGCGCGCGCGCGATGTTATCGGCGCGCGGATATCCTTGCACCTAAAGACGCTAAAATCGCTTGGCAAAGAAGATTCGTTTGCCGGTGTGATCGCGGGGTGGGAAACCCATATGGGTCAGGATATCACGGCAAATGACCGAGTGGGCTTTCATGCCCTTGCCAACCGTGGTTTTGGGCCGGGCCAGCCGCCAAGAGATGTTCCCGCTGAAATATCTTCGATTGTGAATGAGTTCATTAGCTTATGGACCGATGGTTTGGCGGCGGGCGGTGTCGATAGCAACCGTATTTACTCCCATGTGGCCTTCCTGCCACGCGCGCGTTTTGACGCCATGCCCACCCCGCCGGGGCTGGCCTATGAAACGGTTCTCGATATTGCGCCAAGTTCACAGCGCCCCGCAACCGCATTCACCACGGCCGCACGACCAGGGTTTTCAACCTATCCGGTTGCGGGGACGTTTGATCAAATCAAGCAAGAACTTGCATTGAACGATAACCCTTGGTGGGCTTCGGCTGAGGGAACAAATATTGTTCCCGGGAATCCCCCGCGCAGCTCTGGTTTAACCATGGAAAACTATCTGGCCCGCTCATTTAACCACGGCGCAGCTCTTGTGACCCTGTTCGGGTGGGGCATAGGTGGGGATATGATGCCGGACAATCCGTTTAGAATTGCTACAGAAGGGGACGAGGCGATCGCCACCTATCGGGCATTCTTATCGCAATGACCTTACCAGGTTTTGCGCACGGATTGCGCGGCCAGCCCATTCCCCTCAAAGCTGCACCTCACAAGGTTCGCTTTTTTGCGGACGGCCGCTCATTGCCGTTCGACCGCTTTCTATATTGCACTATAACTAGTTGTTTATAATTTCTTTTATTACCAATCCACCAAACGGAATTTCTTTAAGCTTCTCTACTTCTCTCGATTTTAAGCTTACCTAATGCTTACCTTTATGTATGAGAATGGCTGTGCCAATAACTAGACTTACTAAAACTCTCGTGGACAAACTGGCAGCATAACGCCATCAATTTAATCCCAAGGACTCTCCGTCAAGTGGAGGATACTTGGGGCGCAGGTCACTTCCCATCACGCCAAACAGAAGAGGATAGAAAATCTGCCTCTATCGGGTGCAGCTCTTCTCTTGCTTTCGACAATGCATGAAGTCGGGTTAGCTTCGGAGTTTCTGTATCCCTTCAAAAAAACCCAGAGAAACCACTGTATGATTTGAAGAGGTTCTGGCCATCAATAATGATTTCAGCAGACATAAATGACTACAGAATACATGACAACAGGCATACCCACGCGTCACAGCTTGTGTCTAGCGGTATGAGTTTGGCGATCGTAGGCCGCCTGCTAGGTCACACAAATCCGATGACTACTCAGCGCTACGCACATTTGGCGGATGATCCTCTTCGTGAAGCTGCCGAAATAATGGCAGAAAAGATGCGGGAATGGGCCTCAGCTCCCGTATAGTCGGTTTTGAACATACTATGCGAAAAACTAATCGGGTCTTTGGGGAAATCGGGCCAAGAGATTTGGCTTTGCTCACCTCGCCACTTTTCTTGTAGGCCAGTTACAAATTGTCGCTTCGCTCAGCCAATTCCCCTTTAAGGTTTTCAGGTCGACTTTGTTAGGTACGCCCACTCGTGTGTCAGATTTTCTATCTGACCAAGTTTCCGCCAGCCTTTTAGATTTCGCACATTTTTTGTGCAAATACGCGTTGTGCCAGCATTTAGATGCGAAAATTATTTTCCCGGCGCGCCTTCCAGTGGTCTAAAAACGTATCTCAATGCACATTTGCCAATGATGAGGAGTTCGCAAGCAATGCCGGGTTCACGAATCATTGAGGCGCGCTAGATGGCTCGTAAACTCCATATCGCCGTCGTCGAGAAAAACGACGAACGAGCCCACACGATTTCCAACGGGTTGCGGGACGCGGGCGATTTCGACATTACGATTGTGAATGATTCCATTGGCCTTTCACGCAAACTCGCCGAGATGGCACCGGATGTCGTGCTAATCGCACTCGATGACCCAAGTCGCGATACGCTGGAGGATTTGACAGCTGCCAGTTCTCCTAACCAGAGGCCCGTCGCCATGTTTGTAGATAAATCAGACAGCGCGACCATGCGGGCGGCGATTGATGCAGGCGTGAGTGCTTATGTTGTGGATGGCCTGAGGCAGGACAGGATCAAACCAATCCTGGAAGCGGCTATCGCCCGATTCCATAATTTCGCGCGGTTGCGGGCCGAGTTAACCGCGACTAAGGTCGCATTAACGGAACGCAAAACGATTGACCGCGCGAAGGGCCTGCTGATGAAGGCCCGTGGCATTAGCGAAGAGGAGGCCTACGCCTTGTTGCGAAAATCCGCGATGGATCAAGGCAAGCGACTGGCAGATGTTGCCGAGAGCCTTGTTACAGCAGCGGGATTACTGTCATGAGCTTTACGCGTGTAGATATCGGCTTTGTGCCTTTAACCGATGCGGCAACATTGATAGTCGCACATGAAATGGGGTTTGCTGCCGAGGAAGGGCTGGAACTGGCACTCCATAAAGAAGTCAGCTGGTCGAATATACGCGATAAAGTATCAATGGGGATTTATCCGATGGCGCACATGCTTTCGCCTCTGGCGTTGGCCATGAGCCTAGGCCTAAGCCCCGTTCCCGCGCACATCATCGCACCTTTTGTTCTAAACCATAATGGCAACACAATGGTCACGAGCCGCGCACTATTTGCACGTTTGCAAAATGACTTTGGTGATGCGGCGACCCTCAAAGAATCTGTGCGCCATATGCTTAAGGAGCGCCCGTTGCGAATAGGCATACCCTATCCCCAAAGTATGCACCGCGAGCTGATTAATTTCTGGCTCTCCGATGGCATCGGAGAGCCACTCCAAAACGTAGAGTTTTCTGTTGCCCCGCCCAGTATGCTCGGGAGAGTCATGGGGGCGGGGGAGATAGATGCTTTTATGGTCGGAGAGCCGTGGGGAAGCCTTGCCGTTGAGCGGGGTGACGCACAAATGCTGTTATGCGGTGCATCAATATGGAATGCGGCACCGGAAAAAGTGTTGGGCGTCCATAGTGAATGGGCAGAAAAAAACGCAGACACGTTGCATCGGTTAATTCGCAGCCTTTTTAGGGCCAGCCTCTGGGCAGGTGAACGGGCGAATGCTTCCAGTTTAGCCGAACTATTGGCAAAACCCGACTATATCGGCATTTCGGCTGAAATTATTGAACGCGCCCTTATCGGCGAACTGATTGTCGACCAAAAAGGCCAAACCCGCATAAACGCGGATGTTGTTAAACTATCGGGCGCGTCGGTTACCTACCCGAGCCGAAGCGGCGCATTGTGGATTTGCGATCAAGCGGCGCCGGGTTGGGGTGTGTCACGATTCGAAGCGCATAAGGCAGCGGCTAAGGTATTCCGACCGGATATATACCGCGCGGCACTCGAATCATCCGGCGTCGAATTTCCAGAAACCAGTGATTCGCTTGAAATTTTTGGTGTGTAATTCTCTAACGGGCATTCGATATTTTGAATGTAATGCCCAAATTTTCACACCCCGCCTAACTGACTGCCTATTTATTACTCACATTTGCTGCAGTGCACATAAATGTTGCATTGCACATTGCACTCTCAAAAAAAAGACACGAGAAAACAGTATCGAAGCGAACAAAGAGGTTCGTTTCTAACTTGCCCCATGCGGGGTTTAACAGAGCAAAGCCGCTCGTATTGCATCCAAATATCGGCCCTCCCTCCGATGTGATGCTTTACGTCCGGCTTTTTTCGTTTCAGAGGACTAATAGATGAAAAAGACTCTTTCCGCGGTTTTGGCGGCCAACACATTGCTTTTTGCCACAGCCCCCGCGACCTGGGCTGAAATGCTGGATGTTGAAATTGACGAGCTTACTTTTGGCTTTATTAAGCTGACCGACATGGCACCGCTCGCAGTGGCCTACGAGCTTGGCTATTTCGAGGATGAAGGACTTTATGTAACACTGGAGCCGCAGGCAAACTGGAAGGTTTTGCTCGACCGCGTTATTGATGGCCAGCTGCACGGCGCGCACATGCTCGCAGGCCAACCGCTGGCCGCGACCATCGGATATGGCACAAAAGCCCACATCGTTACACCCTTTTCGATGGATCTGAACGGCAACGGTATCACCGTTTCCAACGAAGTGTGGGACTCGATGCGCGCACATATCCCTTCAGACGAAAACGGGCTGCCGGTTCACCCGATCAGTGCCAGCGCGCTGGCCCCCGTGGTGGAAGAATACGCCGATGAAGGGCGCCAGTTTAACATGGGTATGGTTTTTCCGGTTTCGACACATAATTACGAATTGCGCTACTGGCTTGCGGCCGGTGGGTTGAACCCCGGTTACTATTCGCGCGAAAACACCTCTGGCCAAATTGATGCCGATGTGTTGCTTTCAGTCACACCGCCGCCACAAATGCCTTCGACTATGGAAGCCGGCACCATCGACGGGTATTGCGTAGGTGAGCCGTGGAATCAACAAGCCGTGTTCAAGGGCATCGGTGTGCCCGTGATTACCGACTACCAGATATGGAAAAACAACCCGGAAAAAGTGTTTGGCCTAACTTATGAATTTACGCAGGAAAACCCAAACACCACATTGGCCATCACAAAAGCACTGATCCGTGCCGCGATCTGGCTCGATGAAAACGACAATGCAAACCGTGAAGAGGCCGTGGAAATTCTTTCCCGCTCCGAATATGTCGGTGCTGATGCCGACGTTATCGCCGCGTCCATGACCGGCACATTCGAGTTCGAAAAAGGCGATGTCCGCGAAATCCCCGATTTTAACGTGTTCTTCCGCTATAACGCGACCTTCCCGTTTTACTCCGATGCAATCTGGTATCTGACCCAGATGCGCCGTTGGGGCCAAATCTCCGAAGCCCAGCCGGATAGCTGGTATCACGAGGTGGCGGCATCGGTTTACCTGCCCGAAACCTATCTGACAGCCGCTCAAATGCTGGTTGATGAAGGCTTGGCAGACGCGGCCGATTTTCCGTGGGAAAGCGATGGCTACAAGCCTGCGACCGATGAGTTCATTGACGGTGTTGCTTATGACGGCCACGCGCCCAACGCCTATATCGACAGCTTCGAAATTGGCCTGAAAAGCGAATAGCAGACCCGTGAGAGGGCGACCCCCGCCCTCTCGCCACTCCTCCATAATCTAAGACCATAGGCAACCCCATGACCATGACATCCGATGCCCAACCCGCCATAGATCCTGCCAAGGAAGCTCGCCGAGAGCGGAATTTTACGCGGATCACCAAGGCCGATGCCTGGTTCAAAGTGCTGGGCTTTAGCTGGCTCACTCCCGCCCTCAAAATCGCGGCTGGTGACAATGTTAACCGCAACGCCCGTGATATCTGGCGGATGCTGGGTGTTCCGGTCCTGTCTATCGTTATCTTCCTTTTAGCGTGGTCGGCGCTGGCGCCCAAGGTGCAAACCAGCCTCGGGGCTATTCCCGGCCCTGCGCAGGTTTGGGAGCAGGTGGGCTCTTTGCATGAAGATTATTTGCGCAATAAAGAAAAAGAAGCCGCCTTCTATGAGCGCCAGGCCACGCGCAATGCCGAATTGATCGCCGATGGCAAGCCGGACAAAGTGAAAGAGCGCAGCTTCACCGGCTCTCCAAGCTATTATGCGCAAATCTGGACCTCGGTCCAAACCGTGTTTTTCGGATTTGCCATTGGCACCGCCATTGCCATTCCGGTTGGCATTATGAGCGGGCTTTCCCCCAGCTTTAACGCGGCGATGAACCCGATTATCCAGATATTCAAGCCGGTTTCGCCGCTGGCATGGTTGCCGATTGTCACAATGGTTGTATCCGCCGTAGTGTTGACGAATGACGGAACCTTTTCAAAATCCTTCCTGATTTCTGCCATTACGGTAACGCTATGTTCCTTGTGGCCAACAATCATCAACACCGCGCACGGTGTGGCCAATATCGACAAAGACCTCGTGAGCGTTGGCAAGGTGCTGAAACTCACCACCTATACCAAGATCACTAAACTGGTGTTGCCTTCGGCCCTGCCGCTGATCTTCACCGGTATGCGCTTGTCGCTCGGGGTCGGCTGGATGGTGCTGATCGCCGCTGAAATGCTGGCGCAAAACCCGGGATTGGGCAAATTTGTCTGGGACGAGTTCCAAAACGGTTCATCTGATAGCCTCGCGCGGATCATGGTTGCTGTGTTTACCATCGGCATCATTGGCTACATTCTGGACCGCGTAATGTTTGCGCTTCAGTCTATGTTCACTTTTGAAGAAACACGGTGAGCGATATGAGCATCCTTTCCCTCAAAAACGTCAGCAAATCCTTTGGTGAAGGCAAAAGCCGCACCGACGTGCTGACAGACATTAACCTCGAAGTGGAAGAAGGCGAATTTGTCGCCATCCTCGGGTTCTCGGGCTCGGGCAAGTCAACGCTGATGAACATGCTCGCAGGGCTTGAGTTCCCCGATACCGGCACGGCCTGCTTTCGGGGGTCCGAAATCAAAGAGCCGGGGCAAGAGCGCGGCTTGGTGTTCCAGTCCTACTCGTTGATGCCGTGGCTGACGGTGCATAGCAACGTGGCGCTGGCCGCCGATGCCGTGCACCGCAAAATGCCGCGGGCTGAAAAGGATGCCCTGATCGACAAATATGTCGAGATGGTGGGCCTTTCCCACGCGGTAGACCGCAAACCCTCCGAGCTTTCGGGTGGCATGCGCCAGCGGGTTTCGGTGGCGCGCGCTTTAGCGATGCAGCCTGAAGTGCTGCTGCTCGACGAACCACTTTCCGCGCTTGACGCCCTGACCCGCGCCAACCTGCAAGACGAGATCGAGCATATTTCGCAGGTCGAAAAGAAAACCGTCATCCTGATCACCAATGACGTGGATGAGGCGATTTTGCTGGCCGACCGGATAGTCCCGCTTAACCCCGGCCCCAAAGCCACATTTGGTCCAGCCTTTGAGGTTAACATCGCGCGCCCACGGGACCGCACCGCCATGAATGACAGCGCCGCTTTCAAAAAGCTCCGTGCGGATGTGACCAAATACCTGATGAATGTCGGCTTTGATGCTAAAGAAGCCAGCGCGCGCAACTTGCCGGATGTTGAGGCCGTGCACAACATGGCGCCCAAGGTCTACCGCGAGGCGGCGACCACACAAGTCAGCCATCGCTATGTGCAGTTCTCCCAAGTGGACAAGGTTTACCCAACCCCGAAGGGGCCGCTGACCGTGGTCGAAAACTTCGACTTGTCGATTGATAAAGGCGAGTTCATTTCCATCATCGGCCACTCGGGCTGTGGTAAATCAACTGCGCTTACGATGGCCGCCGGACTGAACGAGACCTCAAGCGGCGCGATCATTCTTGACAACAAGCACGTTAACGGCGCCAACCCCGAGCGTGCGGTTGTGTTCCAGTCTCCCAGTCTTTTCCCGTGGCTCACCGCTAAACAAAATGTGGCCATCGGGGTGCAGAATGTTTACCCCAATGCGAGCCAGATCGAGCGTCAGGAAGTAGTTGAATACTATCTGGAACGTGTTGGTTTGGCTGACGCAATGGATAAAAATGCTGCCAGCCTTTCCAACGGTATGAAGCAGCGCGTTGGCATTGCCCGCGCCTTTGCGCTCAGCCCCAAGCTGCTATTGCTTGATGAGCCCTTCGGGATGCTCGACAGCCTGACTCGCTGGGAATTGCAAGAAGTGTTGATGGAGGTCTGGTCGCGCACCAAAGTGACCACAATCTGTGTGACGCACGACGTAGATGAAGCGGTGCTTCTATCTGACCGCGTTGTGATGATGACCAACGGTCCGCAGGCAACCATAGGTAAAATTATGGATGTTGACCTGCCGCGTCCCCGCACCCGCAAAGCCTTGCTGGAGCACCCCGACTATTACCATTACCGCGCCGAAGTTTTGCAGTTCCTTGAGGACTATCAAAAAGGCCACACAAAAAAGGATGCCGCATAATGGCTATGAAACTGGTTGTTATCGGGGCTGGAATGGCCTCGGGGCGGGCAATGGAGCACTTGCTCGCCGCCAATGACGAGATATACGACATCACGCTGTTTGGCGCAGAGCCGCGCGGGAACTATAACCGCATCATGCTTTCGCCCGTGCTGTCTGGTCAAAAATCCTACGAGGAGATCGTGACTCACGATGCCGAGTGGTATCGCAGTCACGGTGTCGATTGCCGCTTTGGCGAGATCGTGACCGGCATCGACCGGATCCGGAAGGTTGTGATCAGCGCCAAGGGGGAAACCCCCTATGATAAGCTGCTAATCGCGACCGGCTCCTCCCCGTTTATCATCCCGGTCCCGGGCCGGGACCTAAAGGGGGTGATGGCTTACCGCGACCTTGGCGATGTAAACGCAATGCTGGAATATAGCCAGCGGCCAGACCCTCGGGCCGTGGTCATTGGCGGCGGTTTGCTGGGGCTGGAGGCCGCAGCCGGTCTTTCGGCGCAGGGCATGAAGGTGACGGTCGTGCATCTGATGCCCCATCTGATGGAGCGCCAGCTGGACCAGTCGGCAGGTTTTTTGCTGCAAAGCGAATTGGAAAAACGTGGCATTGATATTCTGTGCGGTGCGAATACCAAAGAAATTCAAGGGGAAGCGCAGGTTAGCGGCGTATTGTTGGAAGATGGCCGCGAGATCCCCGCTGATATGGTGGTGATGGCCGTGGGCATCCGCCCCAATTTCGGCTTGGCTCAAGCTTCCGGCCTCAGGTATAATCGCGGCTTGTTGGTTAACGACCAAATGAAAACCGACGATCCGGAGATTTTTGCCATTGGTGAATGTGTAGAGCATCGCGGTGGCACATACGGTCTTGTAGCGCCGCTTTATGATATGGCCAAGGTCGCCGCCAAAAACCTGCTCGGCTTTCACGAGACTTTTGAACCCGTGGAGATTTCAACCAAGCTGAAGGTCACGGGTTGTGATCTGTTCTCGGCGGGTGATTTTGCTGAGGCCAAAGGGCGCGAGGAAATCGTATATCGCGATGCGACCCAAGGCATCTATAAACGGCTGGTGATCGAAGATAACCGCATTATCGGGGTTGTCATGTATGGTGACACCGTTGACGGCCCGTGGTTTTTGCAAAAACTCAAAGACGCCGAGGATATCTCCGAAATCCGAGACACGCTGATCTTTGGCCCGAATTTTGCCGGAGGGGCCGCGCTGGACCCGTTGGCAGCCGTTGCAGCCTTGCCGGATGATTCAGAAATCTGCGGCTGCAACGGCATTTCCAAAGGCGATATTATTTCGGCCATTAATAATGGCGCTGGCTCGCTGGCCGAGGTGCAGGCGCTTACCAAGGCCTCAACTTCATGTGGCACGTGCTTAGGCCTAACCACCCAGCTCACGGCGCTAACATTGGGCGACGGTTTTAAGCTGCCCGAAGCGGCAGGCATGTGCAAATGTACTGACCTCAGCCACCAGGATGTCCGCAAGTTCATCCGGCTGAAAGCGCTCAAATCCATTCCGGCGATAATGCAGGACCTGGAGTGGGGCAGTTCGGGCGGCTGCGCCGCGTGTCGCCCGGCGCTCAACTATTATCTGGTGGCTGAATGGCCAGGTGAATATGTGGATGACGGCCAAAGCCGGTTTATTAACGAGCGTGTGCATGCCAACATCCAGAAAGATGGCACCTATTCGGTGGTGCCGCGCATGTTTGGCGGTATGACAACTCCGGACGAGTTGCGCGCCATTGCGGACGCGGCAGACAAATATAACGTGCCGAGCGTGCACGTAACCGGTGGCCAGAGGATAGATCTGCTCGGCGTACAAAAAGAAGACCTCCCCGCCATGTGGGCAGACCTAAATGCAGCGGGTATGGTCTCGGGCCATGCATATGCCAAGGGCTTGCGGACGGTTAAAACCTGCGTCGGTAAAGACCATTGCCGCTTTGGCACGCAAGATTCCACCGGCCTAGGCATAAAGCTGGAAAAGGCGCTTTGGGGCGCATGGTCACCGCATAAGTTTAAGCTGGCGGTATCGGGTTGCCCGCGCAACTGCGCCGAGGCCACCTGCAAAGATTTTGGCATTATCTGTGTTGATAGCGGCTACAAACTGCTGGTTGGCGGCGCGGCAGGCATGGATTTGCGTGAAACCGAGCTGCTCGGGACGGTCGAAACCGAAGCGGATGCTTTGGAGCATTGTGCGGCCTTTTACCAACTATACCGAGAAAATGCGCAATATCTGCACCGGCCCTATAAATGGATCGCTGAAGTGGGCCTTGATTGGGTGATCGAGCAGATCATGGACAATGCCGAAAACCGCGCCGCACTGGCGGATCGGTTCTTCTTTTCACAATCTTTCTATCAGACAGACCCGTGGGCCGAGCGCGCCCAAGGCGGCGAAGCGCATGAATTTACGCCAATGGCGGACTTAACACAGGTGGCAGCAGAATGAGCAATTTTATTGATATCGGCGCCCTTGGCGACATCCCTCAACAGGGAGCCAGGCTCGTGAAAACCGCCGCCGGATGTATCGCCATTTTTCGAACGGTTGAAGACAAGGTCTTTGCGCTCGACGATAAATGCCCGCACAAAGGCGGCCCGCTATCCAATGGCATTCAACATGGCGAAGCGGTGACATGCCCGCTGCACAACTGGGTGTTTGACCTGAACACAGGCGTTGCCGCAGGGGTCGATGTTGGGCAGGTGCAAACCTATCCGGTTAAGGTCGAAAACGGGCGGGTTTTGATAGACAAAAACAGCATTGCGACGAAGGCCGCCGCCGCATGAAAGCCGTGCGGACAACCTGCCCCTATTGCGGTGTCGGGTGCGGAATTATCGCTACACCCGATGGTGCGGGCGGTGCCAAAATAGAAGGGGACCCCGAGCATCCAGCCAATTTTGGGCGCTTGTGCTCCAAGGGCACGGCGCTGGGTGAAACGCTTGATCTGGAGGGCCGCTTGCTGGCGCCTCATATAGGCCAACGCGAGGCTGGCTGGGACGAAGCGCTTGATCTAGTCGCAGATAAGTTTTCGACCGCGATCAAAGAGCACGGGGCAGATAGCGTGGCGTTTTACGTCTCCGGCCAGTTGCTGACCGAGGATTACTACGTCGCCAATAAGCTGATGAAGGGCTATATCGGGTCTGCGAATATCGACACCAATTCGCGGCTCTGCATGGCGTCTTCCGTAGCCGGCCACAAGCGCGCTTTCGGGACAGATACGGTGCCCGGCACCTATGAGGATATTGAGGAAGCCGACCTCGTCGTGCTGGTCGGGTCTAACCTCGCATGGTGCCACCCGGTTTTGCATCAGCGCTTGATGGCAGCCAAGGAAATGCGCGATTTAACCATCGTCAATATTGACCCGCGGCGCACATCGACCGCGGAAATGGCTGATATCCACCTCGCCATAAAACCGGGCGCTGATTTGCACCTGTTTAACGGGCTGCTGACGCATATTGTTGAAAACAACGCGGTGGATGCCGACTATGTCAAAAACCACGTATCAGGTTTTGAGGCGGCAGTAGAGGCCGCTAAAAGCGAGAGCGATTTGGCTGAGGCCTGCGGGCTCCCTCCCGCGCAGCTAGACACATTTTTAAAGCTCTGGACGGGCACCAAAAAAGTGGTCACGGTTTATTCACAAGGGGTAAATCAAACCACGAGTGGCACCGATAAAGTGAACGCGATCATCAATTGCCATCTGGCAACCGGCCGCATCGGGCAGGCTGGCATGGGGCCGTTTTCAGTGACAGGCCAGCCCAATGCAATGGGTGGGCGTGAGGTTGGCGGTTTGGCCAATATGCTGGCCTCACACCTCGAAATCACCAACCCCCATCATCGCGCGACGGTGCAAAAATTTTGGGACTCACCGCGCATTGCAGACCATATGGGCCTAAAGGCGGTAGACCTGTTTAACGCCTGCGCCGAGGGGAAAATCAAAGCCCTGTGGATCATGGGGACAAATCCGGCCGTATCGCTCCCGCGTGCTGATTATGTTCGTGAGGCCATCAAAAATTGCGAATTTGTTGTGGTGTCTGACCCTGTCAAAACCACCGAAACCACAGTTCTGGCTGATGTTTTGCTGCCCGTAAACGCGTGGGGTGAAAAAGGCGGCACCGTAACCAACTCTGAACGTCGCATTTCCCGCCAACGCGCGTTTCTAGAACCGCCCGCCATGGCAAAGCCCGATTGGGAAGTCCTTTCCGATGTGGCCCGCCGCATGGGGTTTACCAAGGGATTTGACTATTCAAACCCCGCTGAAATATTTGACGAATACACTCGGCTTTGCGCCGTTGCCGCGCATCAAGGGGTTGATCTCGATCTGTCCGGTTTAGCGGGAATGTCTGCCCAGGCTTACAATGACATGTCACCAGTGCAGTGGCCGGTTTCGACCACCCACACTGGTGGCCGCTTCTTCGCCGATGGCAGGTTCTACACTGAAAACGGTCGCGCCAATATGCTGGCGCTTACCCCTCGCGCCAGCCCCAGCCAGGCAAGTGCAGCCTACCCTCTATTGCTTAACACCGGTCGTATACGTGATCAGTGGCACACCATGACCCGAAGCGGAAAGTCAGCGACGCTCAGTCAGCATTACGCGGAGCC
>DFBP01000257.1:0-3742 GCA_002366685.1 Rhodobacterales bacterium UBA3077
GCGCTGGAAGCGCTCCAGCGGGACCTTTCCCCCAAGCTGGCGGCCTATCAATCCGAATTAATGATGAACGAAGCGCTTTATGCCCGTGTTCGGGCGCTCACGCCGGAGGGCTTGAATGACGAACAAGCGCGGGTGTTGGAGCTTTACCAGCGTATGTTCCGCCGTGCGGGGGCCGAGCTGGAAGGCAACGCCAAAACCCGCTTTGCCGAGATCATGCAGCAATTGGCCAGTGATGGCACAACCTTCACGCAAAACCTGCTGGCTGACGAGCGCGACTGGTTTATGCCTCTGGCCGAGGCGGACCTTGAGGGGCTGCCTGCCGATGTGATCGCGGCTGCCAAATCGGCCGCCGAAGATCGGGATGAGGCGGGCCATGTGCTCACGCTTTCCCGCTCGCTGATCGTGCCGTTTTTGCAGTTTTCCCCGCGCCGCGACCTGCGCGAAACCGCGTTTAACGCATGGGTCGCCCGTGGGGAGAACGGCGGCGAGACCGACAACCGCGCGCTGGCCGTCGAGATGCTCACGCGGCGCGACGAGCGGGCCAAGCTGCTCGGCTATGACAATTTCGCGGCCTTCAAGCTCGATGGCGAAATGGCCAAAACGCCTGACGCGGTGCGGGATTTGCTGATGCAGGTTTGGGCACCCGCCAAGGCGGCTGCCGAAAAGGATGCTGAAAAGCTGACCGAACTGATGCATGCTGACGGCATTAACGCCGACCTCGCCCCGTGGGACTGGCGCTATTATGCCGCCAAGCTGCAAAAGGAAATGCACGACCTCGATGATGCCGAGGTCAAACCCTATTTCGGCCTTGAAAACATGATCGAAGCCGCGTTTGACGTCGCGGGCAAGCTGTTTGGCCTCAGCTTCAAACCGCTCGATGTGCCGCTTTATCACCCCGATGCACGGGCGTGGGAGGTCACCAAAGGCGACCGCCATATCGGCGTGTTTATCGGTGATTATTTCGCCCGCCCGAGCAAGCGCTCCGGCGCGTGGTGCTCTCGGTTCCGCGCCCAAAGCGCGCTGGATGAAGATGTCCGCCCGATCACGGTAAATGTGTGCAACTTCGCCAAACCGCCCACCGGCGAACCCGCCCTGCTCACCTTCGACGATGCCCGCACCTTGTTCCACGAATTCGGCCACGCCCTGCACTCGCTGATGTCTGATGTCACCTATGGTTTCATTTCCGGCACATCGGTCGCGCGGGATTTTGTGGAGCTGCCAAGCCAGCTTTACGAGCATTGGCTCAGTGTGCCGGAGGTGCTTGAGAAACATGCACGCCATGTTGAAACCGGCGAAGCGATGCCGGAAAGCCTGCTCAAACGCCTGAAAGCGGCAGAGAATTTTGACCAAGGGTTCAGCACCGTAGAATACGTGGCTTCGGCCATTGTCGATCTCGATTACCACACCGGCGCGGTGCCGGATGACCTCATGGAAGCGCAAGCCGCATCTCTTGCGGCGCTTGATATGCCCGAGGCCATTACCATGCGCCATGCCAGCCCGAATTTTGCACACGTATTCTCGGGGGATGGCTACTCGGCCGGATATTATTCCTACATGTGGTCGGAAGTCATGGACGAAGATGCTTTTGAAGCTTTCCGTGAGGCCGATGATCCGTTTGACACGGAAACCGCCGCGAAGCTTGCCAAGCACATTTATGCGGCGGGCGGCAGCAAAGACCCCGAGGCGCTTTATAAAGCCTACCGCGGGAAGATGCCAAAAGTTGAAGCGCTGCTTAAAGGCCGTGGTTTTCTGGACTAAAAAACGGCCCCGCCACGTTGGCGGAGCCGGTTGTTTTCCTAGAGACCGTCGAGAGTGAGCTTCAGCTTGTCGATCATCTCGTCGATATGCTGTTCCTCAGCAATAAACATCGGGGCCAAAATGCCGGTGTCTCCGGTGAATTTGACGTGCATGCCGTTCCAGAAAAGGTCTTTCTGGGCCTGCCCGCCACGCGCGCCTGGTGTGCCATTGGAGTGTAGCTCCAAGCCTACCAGCGAGCCCATGCCACGGATGTCTTTCACCATCGGATGGTCCTTCAGCGAGAAGGCGGCATCGAGGAAGTAAGGCGACATCGCGGTGGCCTGATCAAACAGCCCTTCCTCTTCATAGAGTGAAAGCGTTGCCAGCCCTGCGGCGCAGGCGGCGGGGTGGCCGGAATAGGTGTAGCCGTGGAAAAACTCGATTGCGCCCGGGGCAGCGCTATCGGTGATCACCTCATAGATGCTGTCTTTCACCGCCACAGCGCCCATCGGGATGGAGCCATTTGTCAGGGCTTTTGCCATGGTCATAATATCAGGCGTTACGCCGAATGTATCAGCAGCAAACTTGCCACCAATGCGGCCAAAGCCGGTGATCACTTCGTCAAACACCAGCAAAATCCCCTCGGCGTCGCAGATCTCCCGCAGCCGCTCAAGGTAACCTTTGGGCGGGCACAGCACGCCGGTTGAGCCTGCCACCGGCTCCACAAAACAGGCGGCAATGGATTGGCCGCCGAAGGTATCGACCGCGCGCTGGAGGTCGTTTGCCAGTTCCACGCCGCGCCCCTCGGGCTGGCCGTTTACAAACAGCTCGGCCTCGTCCCAAGTGTGGCGCATCATCACGATGTTGGGCATCACGGACGGGAAAGTCTTGCGGTTGTTCACCAGCCCCGAGAGCGATACACCGCCGATATTCACCCCGTGATAGGCGCGCTCGCGAGAGACAAAACGGTGCCGATCCTGCCCGTTGGCCGCGTGGTAAGCCATCACCATTTTCAGGGCGGTATCTATGGCTTCGGACCCAGAATTCACGAAGAAAACGTGGTTGATCTCTTCCGGTGTCAACCGCGAAACCTGCTCGGCCAGCGCAAAGCTCAGCGGGTGGCTGGTGCCAAAGGCCGCCACATAGGTCAGCTCTTTCATGGTTTCATGCACGGCTTCCACGATCTTGGGGTGCGCGTGGCCCGCAGGAGAGCAAAACAGCCCCGACGAGCCATCAATGACCTGCCCGCCTCGATGGTTGGTCATGTAGTTGCCATTGCCGCTGACGATCAACCGGGGGTCCGCTTTGAACCCCTTATTGTCGGTAAACGGAATCCAGTATGCCTCTAGCGAGTTTGTGTTGACGTCAAATGCCATGACCGCCCCTTTATGTTCAAATTTAGAGAATGCGAGACCCCGCCACCGGCGTGGTTCTACTTGACACTAGGATGCAATTTGGGCTTCCATTACCCCCAGTTCCAACTCCGAAATAAGTCCAGTTAGGCCGCTATGCCCCTCGCCGAAGATATGTTCTTCCTTGATCCGAGCTTTCAGGGCTCGTTGCAAAGCCAGATCCGGCAGATCGTGGCTTCGGCTATTCTGTCGGGGCGGTTTGCCACCGGTGAAAAGCTGCCATCCTCGCGCAAACTGGCCAAGCATCTGGGCATTTCGCGAATCACGGTCACGCTGGCTTATCACGAGCTGGTGGCGGATGATTATATCTCCTCCAAAGGTCGCTCTGGTTATTATGTTTCGGAGACAGCGCCGAGCGTGCCGCTACCACCGCTGCCCGGCGAAACAAACGGGGACAAGGTGGATTGGGATAACGCCCTGCGCCGCCGCTTTGCCGGCGGAAAAACGGTCAAGAAAGAGGTGAACTGGCGGAGCTACCGCTACCCTTTTGTATGTGGCCAGCCGGACCCGACCCTGTTTAACCAGTCACACTGGCGGCTTTGCGCTTTACAGGCGCTGGGGAAAAAGGAGTTTGACAGCCTCACCTCTGATTA
>DFBP01000257.1:3820-4116 GCA_002366685.1 Rhodobacterales bacterium UBA3077
GAAACCAGCACAGCGGCGTTTGAAAACCCCGGCTACCACGGTGTCCGCGAGGTTCTCCGCCACGCCGGATGCCAGCGCGTGCCCGTGGAAATAGACGAACACGGCATTTCGCCTGATGCCCTGCCCGATGCGCTCGATGTGCTTTTCACCACCCCAAGCCACCAGTGCCCAACCATGGCGACCTTACCGATGCAGCGCCGCTACGAGCTGCTCCGCCTCGCCCGAGAGCGGGAGTTTCTGATCGTCGAAGACGATTACGAATTCGAGATGGGCTTTCTGAAACCCCCTTCGCCCGC
>DFBP01000257.1:4257-5000 GCA_002366685.1 Rhodobacterales bacterium UBA3077
GTGATGGAGCAGGCGCTTGAGGGCAGCGGGCTGAATATCGCCGGACGCGCCGCTTTTGGCGGGTCAAATTTCTGGGTGGAAGCGCCGGATCATATTGATACCGAAATACTCGCGGTCGAGCTTGAAAAAAGCGGTGTGCTTATTGAGGCCGGTGCGCCGTTTTTCCATGGAACTGGCGGACCGAAAAATTTCTTCCGCCTCGCCTATTCCTCAATCGGACTTGATAAAATTCCGGACGGGGTTGAAGTGATCAAGCAAGCGATCGCGAATTACTGATTAAGGTCTTTGACCGCCTGAGCGATTTCGCCTTCTTCATCGGCTGTGATAACCCAAACCTGACGCGCTGGGTTGATCCGCGTCCAGCGCAACCGGTCTAGAATGCCGTCTCGTACCGGGGCTGCATTTTCCCCGATCCCACCCGTGAATACGATTCCATCCACCCCTTGCATGGCGGCAATCATCGAGCCCGCGTGGCGCGCGGCCCAATAGATAAAATGCTCAACTGCAAATTTTGCGTTTTCTCCATCGCTGGCCAGCAGGTTTTTCATTTCGGGGTCATCCGCCAAGGCTTTGAGTCCACTCTCATGGTTCAGAATGTGCGTGACTTTCTCTGCATCCATTTCACCCTTCCCCAGCAAATGCAGCACAACGCCCGGGTCAAGGCTGCCGGCACGGGTGGCCATAGTCAGGCCATCAAGCGGTGAAAATCCCATTGTGGTGGCCACGCCTTTTCCGTTGAGAAT
>DFBP01000257.1:5108-6024 GCA_002366685.1 Rhodobacterales bacterium UBA3077
CGGCAATGCGAAGGTGGTGGCAACCTCCGGGTTGCCAGCATGAAAGGCTGTATCAAAACAGGCCATTTGTGGCAGGTCGGGGTGGCGGGCAGCCAAGGCATCTATCACCTTGAGCGCGGGCGGGTTGTGCAGGGGGGCAAAAGCGCCAGCGTCTTTGATGATCTGCCGCGTGTTATCATTGATAAGAACCGGCTGGTTTTGCAAACCGCCATGCACCACCCTGTGCCCCACCACCGATGGCGGCCCACCCAAGGGTGCGAGTGTGTCCAGCGCGGCTTTGAGGGCCGCGCCGTGATCGGCAGCGCTGGTGGGCTGTTTCGTTTCACCGAAGTGAAGCACGGCATCTTTGCCGATGCCAGCCACCTGCCCGCTGCTGGCGAGACCCTTAAGCGAGTGCTGGTCATAGGCGGCGAATTTCAGGCTGCTAGAGCCTGCATTCAGCACCAATATCCAGCCGTCCGCCATAGGCTAGACCGCTTGCGGTTTCATGTCGGCCGCGCTGATCCCGGCCACCTCAACGGGTTTGGTCATCGCGTCACGGCGGAAGGGTTCACCCAGTTCCTGATTGAGCATCACCTCGATAAAGGTTGTTTCGCCGTTTTCCATCTGGGCTTTAACCGCAACATCGAGCGCATCGGTCAGGCCTTCCATGGAGGTGGCGATCACCCCGTTAACACCACAGGCTTTGGCGATACCGGCATAGGACACATTCACGTCCAGCTCGGTTCCAACGAAATTATCCTCATACCACAAAGTGGTGTTGCGCTTTTCGGCCCCCCATTGGTAATTGCGGAAAATCACCATGGTGATGCCGGGCCATTCGTCACGGCCAACCGCTGTCATTTCGTTCATCGAAATCCCGAAGGCGCCGTCACCGGCGAAGCCGACTACCGGCACATCCGGCTTGCCGATTTTG
>DFBP01000257.1:6166-6573 GCA_002366685.1 Rhodobacterales bacterium UBA3077
GACTGAATGGCGCGCCACGCTTTGCGGGGCGACATGTGGTCGGCCTTGGCCGCGCGGGCGCGGGCGTTCCAATCGGTGCCGTCATCGTCGTCTTCGTGGTCCATGGAGGTCAGAGTCTGCGCCCATGTTGATTTGGTAGTTGCGATCAGCGCTTTGCGATCCGCACGGCCTGCATCACCCGCGCTATCCGAAAGCTGTTCCAGAACCTGTTCGGCCACCATTTTGGCATCCCCGACAATACCGACTGTTACCGGTTTGGTCAGCCCGATCCGGTCCGGATTAATATCAACCTGAATGATTTTGGCACCTGTTGGCCAGTAGTCGATACCGTAGCCGGGCAGGGTCGAAAACGGGTTCAGCCGTGTGCCAAGCGCCAGCACCACATCAGCCTTGGCGATCAGCTCCAT
>DFBP01000257.1:6633-6937 GCA_002366685.1 Rhodobacterales bacterium UBA3077
CCGTTCAGGATCACCGGAAACTTGGCTTCGGAAAGCAGTTTGGCCGCTTCGGATATTGCATTGCTACCGCCGGAGGGGCGCTCGAAATCCACGATCGCAGGCAGGTTGATATCAATCACCTGAGTCCAGAAATCACGCGGGATGTTGATTTGCGCGGGGGCCGACAGGCGGCGGGCTTTGGTAATGACGCGGTTCCGCACCTCGGCCATGCGGGACGGGTCACGCACTTCTTCCTGATAGGCCACACAGTCGGCAAACATCCGCATTTGCTCGACTTCCTGAAAGCCGCCTTGGCCAATAGTTT
>DFBP01000097.1:0-1792 GCA_002366685.1 Rhodobacterales bacterium UBA3077
GACCAACAATCACGTTCTCTTTCAAGCCGATCAGCTTGTCGCGCTTACCTTGGGTCGAAGCCTCGGTGAGCACACGGGTAGTTTCCTGGAACGACGCCGCCGAGATAAACGAACGGGTCGAGAGCGACGCTTTCGTAATCCCGAGGAGAACCGGTCCGCCTTTGGCAGGCTCACGGCCTTCAGCCACGGCCTTTTCATTGGCTTCCATAAACTCGGCGCGGTCGACCTGCTCGCCTTTGAGCAGGATGGTTCCACCGGAGTGGGACACTTCCCATTTCTGCAACATTTGGCGCACGATCACTTCGATATGCTTATCGTTGATCTTCACACCTTGCAGGCGGTAAACGTCCTGAACCTCGTCAACCATGTATTCAGCCAAAGCCTCAACACCCATGATCTGCAAAATATCATGCGGCGCTGGGTTACCGTCCATGATATATTCGCCTTTCTGGATGAAGTCACCTTCCTGAACCGGAATGTGGCGGCCTTTCGGCACCATATATTCCACGTTCTCCATGGTCTCGTCTAATGGCTCAATCGCGATGCGGCGCTTGGCTTTGTAGTCTTTGCCAAAGCGCACGTGACCATCAATCTCCGCGATAATCGCGTGATCTTTCGGACGACGGGCCTCAAAGAGCTCAGCCACACGTGGCAAACCACCGGTGATGTCTTTCACTTTGGTGCCTTCGCGAGGAATACGCGCCAGTACATCACCAGGGGCGATATCCTGACCGTCTTCCACGGAAAGAACCGCGTCGATCGACATGTTGTAAACCGCAGGGTTGCCGTTGGCCATGCGCACAGGTTCGCCTGTTGCCGGGTCCATCACAATGATGGCTGGCTTGAGATCGCCGCCTTTGGCGGTCGAGCGCCAGTCCGATACCACTTTCTGGCTCAGGCCGGTTGCGTCATCGGTTTCTTCCCGAAGCGAAATACCGCTGGTGAGGTCAACAAACTTGGCCACACCCGGTTTCTCGGTGATGATCGGCATGGTGAACGGGTCCCATTCAAACAGCTTGTCACCGGTTTTGACCTTGGCTTTGTCTTTGACCATCAGCTTGGAGCCGAAGCCGATCCGGTAGTTGGAAAGTTCAACCCCGTTAGCGTCCATCAGTGCCAGTTCCATGTGGCGGTCCATGACCACGGTATCACCCGACGCATTTTTCAACACGTTGGAGTTCCGCAATTCGACTTTACCGTCAGCAATGGCTTCTTGCGAAGTTTGGGAACCACCTTGTGCAATCCCGCCAATGTGGAAGGTCCGCATGGTGAGCTGGGTGCCCGGCTCGCCGATGGATTGCGCCGCAATAATGCCCACAGCCTCGCCCGGGTTCACTTTTGAACCCCGCGCCAGGTCACGGCCATAACATTGTGCACAAATGCCGTCTTCGGCCTCACAGGTCAGCGGCGAACGCGCCTGAATGGAAAGCACACCGGCTTCTTCAATTGTATCCGCCAGTTTTTCGTCGATCAGCACATTGCGCGCGGCCAGCACTTCTTCCGTTCCCGGCTTCAGCACGTCTTCAGCCACAACACGGCCCAAAATCCGCTCGGAGAGCGAAGACACAACCGTGCCATCATTCACCGCCGCCGCGATTTTGATCGAAATATCGGTGCCACAATCATCTTCCCGCACGATACAATCCTGCGCAACGTCAACCAGACGACGGGTCAAGTAACCCGAGTTCGCGGTTTTCAGCGCGGTGTCAGCCAAGCCTTTACGTGCGCCGTGGGTCGAGTTGAAGTACTCAAGCACGGTGAGGCCTTCTTTAAAGTTCGACACAATCGGGGT
>DFBP01000097.1:1833-2894 GCA_002366685.1 Rhodobacterales bacterium UBA3077
GCGCCCGAGTGGGACATCATGTAAACCGAGTTCGGCTCAAGCTCGTTGCCTTCGTCATCAAAGCGAACTTTCGAGATTTCGCCCATCATGCCTTCAGCCACGTCATCCGAACACTTGGACCAAACATCCACAGCTTTGTTGTATTTTTCGAGCTTGGTGATAAGCCCGTCCATATACTGCTGTTCGAATTCCTTAACCTTGGCGCGAACACCGTCAACGATTGGCCATTTGGTATCAGGGATGAGCATGTCATCCTTACCAAAGGAAATACCCGCTTTAAACGCTTCGCCAAAGCCGAGGGTCATGATCTGGTCACAGAAAATAACCGACTCTTTCTGGCCACAGTGGCGATAAACGATGTCAATCACCTCGCCCACTTCCTTCTTGCGAAGCAAACGGTTCACGATGCTGAACGGTGCTTTATGGTTTTTCGGCAGAAGCTGCGCCAGGCGCACACGGCCCGGCGTGGTTTCAAACCGCTCCATATAAGCGTTGCCCTCTTCGTCGATCTGCTCAACCCGCGCGGTAATTTTTGCGTGCAGGTGAACCGCACCGGTTTCCAGCGCGTGGTCGATCTCGTCCATGCTGGCAAAAGACATACCTTCGCCAACCATACCTTTGCGCATCAGGGTCACATAGTAGAGACCCAAAATCATATCCTGCGAAGGCACAATGATCGGCGCACCGTTTGAAGGCGACAACACGTTGTTGGTTGACATCATCAGAACACGCGCTTCCAACTGGGCTTCCAGCGAGAGCGGCACGTGTACCGCCATTTGGTCACCGTCAAAGTCAGCGTTAAAGGCCGAACAAACCAGCGGGTGAAGCTGGATAGCTTTACCCTCGATCAGAACCGGCTCAAACGCCTGAATGCCAAGGCGGTGAAGCGTTGGCGCGCGGTTGAGCATGACCGGGTGCTCGCGAATAACCTCGTCAAGGATATCCCACACTTCGGCGCGCTCTTTTTCAACCAGCTTTTTAGCCTGCTTCACCGTGCTCGAAAGGCCTTTGGCCTCCAAACGCGAGTAAATAAACGGCTTGAACAGCTCCAGCGCCATCTT
>DFBP01000097.1:3007-4844 GCA_002366685.1 Rhodobacterales bacterium UBA3077
CCACGACGGCCGTTGTCAAACAACGCATCTACCGATTCCTGCAACATCCGCTTCTCGTTCCGGATAATAATATCCGGTGCGCGCAGCTCGATCAGGCGCTTGAGGCGGTTGTTCCGGTTGATCACGCGGCGATACAGATCATTAAGATCGGAGGTCGCAAAACGGCCACCATCAAGCGGCACCAGCGGGCGCAGCTCGGGCGGAATAACCGGAATCACCGTCAAAATCATCCACTCGGGGCGGTTGCCGCTTTCGCGGAAGTTTTCAACCAGCTTCAAGCGTTTGATGATCTTTTTGGGCTTCAGCTCACCGGTGGCCTCAGCCAGATCCGCGCGCAGCTGCTCGGCTTCGGCCTCAAGATCAATCGCGGCCAGCATTTCGCGGATCGCTTCTGCGCCGATGCCTGCGGTAAACGCGTCTGTACCGTATTGGTCTTCGGCGTCGAGGAATTCTTCCTCGGTCAGCAACTGACCGGCAGTCAGGTCGGTCAGACCCGGCTCGATCACCACATATTGTTCAAAATACAGGATGCGCTCAAGGTCACGCAGGGTCATATCCAGCATCAGGCCGATGCGCGAAGGCAGCGACTTGAGGAACCAGATATGCGCCACAGGCGCGGCCAAATCAATGTGCCCCATGCGCTCACGGCGCACTTTTTGCAGCGTAACTTCCACACCACATTTCTCGCAGGTCACACCGCGATACTTCATGCGCTTATATTTGCCGCACAAGCATTCATAATCTTTGATCGGGCCAAAGATACGGGCACAGAAAAGGCCATCACGCTCGGGCTTGAATGTCCGATAGTTGATGGTTTCGGGCTTTTTGATTTCCCCGAAAGACCAGCTCAAAATCCGCTCCGGTGAAGAGAGCGAGATTTTGATTTCGTCGAATGTTTTCAACGGCTGGACCGGGTTAAACGGGTTTGTGATTTCTTGATTCATTTTGTAATCCTCAATCTATTTCCAAAGGTAAGGGCGNNGCGCCCCTACTCCGCCTCCGAATCCAGCAGCTCGATATTCAAACCGAGTGACCGAATTTCCTTCACGAGCACGTTAAACGATTCTGGCACGCCAGCTTCGAAATTGTCCTCGCCCTTCACGATGCTTTCATAAACCTTGGTCCGGCCTGCAACGTCATCCGACTTAACGGTGAGCATTTCCTGCAAGGTGTAAGCCGCGCCATAAGCTTCAAGCGCCCAAACTTCCATCTCACCAAAGCGCTGGCCACCAAACTGGGCTTTACCACCCAATGGCTGCTGGGTCACAAGGCTGTAAGGCCCTGTGGAACGCGCGTGGATTTTCTCGTCCACAAGGTGGTGCAGTTTCAGGATGTACTTCATGCCAACGGTCACAGGGCGGGCAAACTGCTCACCTGTGCGGCCGTCAAACACGGTTGACTGGCCTGAGGTGTCGAGCCCGGCACGCATCAGCGCGTCGTTTACGTCTGCCTCTTTGGCACCGTCAAATACCGGTGTAGCAATTGGCACACCGCGGGTCACATTGCCTGCGGCTTCAAGGATGTTGTCTTGGTCCATGCCCTCGGTCGCTTCCGCATATGTGTCTTCGCCGTAAGCGATTTTCATTGCGTCTTCAACCGGTGTCATATCACCCGAGCGTTTGTATTCCGCCAGCGCGCTCTCGATCGAGCGGCCAAGGTTATGCGCAGCCCAACCCATGTGGGTTTCCAAGATCTGCCCTACGTTCATACGTGAAGGCACGCCGAGTGGGTTTAACACCACATCTACCGGCGTCCCGTCCGCGAGGAACGGCATATCTTCTTGTGGAACAACTTTGGAGATAACCCCTTTGTTGCCGTGCCGACCGGCCATTTTATC
>DFBP01000137.1 GCA_002366685.1 Rhodobacterales bacterium UBA3077
ACCGAGGGGGGGCTAGAATCAAACCTGTCTAGAATAAAAGCATTCAGTACGACACGGAATTTTTTGGTGAAGGAATTATAGAAGGAGAAAATAAAATGTCAGAAGAGGAAAACAAAACACCAGACCGCTTAATCGACGTTCCCGAGGCGGTTGGAGTTTTCGACGATGTAGAATCTCTCCAGCAAGCCGTATATGATTTGTGGATAGCCGGGTTCAGCCGGTTCGGTACCAGTTTGTTGACCCGAGCTTTTGACACCTGCCAGCACTTTGGCCGGATCAATCGCCGCGGCAGTCATCGGTGGTGCACCTGGTGGCGCAATCGGTGGCTTTTTGGCAAGGCGTATCGGAAAACAGCATTCCGAACATTACGAAAATCAGTTGAAGCACGGGGGGTCTGTTATTATGGGTGCGGACCTTCTCACCTGAGAAAAAGGCGCTGGCCATTAAAATTATCCAAGGGGCTTCCGGTAGGGACGTGCATATCTATCAATGGAGCTTTAGATGAATGAAGCCCGTCACGCATGACCGCATAACAGCGGAAAACCTTGCGCGAATGTAATTCGCTTTTACAGTGTACTTTCACGTTGTGTTTGCTGCCTTTGCAATTTGATTGTTGAGTTTGCAAGCTGTTCTGGGTGCAACATTCGTCTTGTGTAAAAGATATATCGTACTGGAATGGAAAGCCGAGGGTAGCAACGTGGCTCAAGAATTTATACGCAAAACAGTGAAACAAACAGCGCAAGCGAACATGCCTGATTATCAACAGGAGGTTGCAGACTTTTCTTGGGAAACGGCGGCTGGGCTTCTGGATGGGCTGCCGGACGGTAGGATAAACATCGCGCATGAGGCTATCGACCGTCATCTGGCAAACGGCAAAGGTGACAAGGTTGCACTGCGCTGGATCGCCAAAGACGGCGAGCGGTTCGATTATACCTATCTTGATCTGGCCGAGAGGAGCAACCGCTTTGCCAACGTGCTGCGCACACTTGGCGTTGAAAAGGGCGAGCGTGTTTATTCCCTGCTCGGCCGTGTACCCGAACTGTATATCGCCGCATTGGGCACCCTGAAGGCCGGCGCGGTATTTTGCCCGCTATTTTCGGCGTTCGGACCTGAACCTTTGAAATCGCGTATGGAAATTGGCAATGCGAAACTTCTGGTTACGTCGAAGCGGCTTTATAAGCGGAAGGTTGCAGCCCTACGTGGCGAGTTGCCAAACCTGACGGAAATTCTGCTGATTGACGGCGAGGAAAACAACGAAGACCTGCATAATCTACCTCACATGATGGTTTCCGCTTCCGAGGAATTTGTAGTCGAGCCGATGGAACGAGAGGACCCCGCCCTGTTGCATTTCACCAGTGGGACCACCGGCAAACCCAAAGGGGCGGTGCACGTGCACGGGGCGGTGGTTGCCCACCATGTTACCGGCAGGATCGCGCTCGATCTTCATGCGAAGGATGTCTACTGGTGCACAGCCGACCCCGGCTGGGTGACTGGAACCTCTTACGGGATCATCGCGCCCCTGACCAACGGGGTCACTATGATCGTTGACGAGGCAGAATTCGATGCCACCCGCTGGTATAAGATTTTGGAAGAAGAGCATGTGACGGTCTGGTATACCGCCCCCACGGCCATCCGGATGCTCATGAAGACGGGGATGGACCTGCCCAAAGCGCGTGATCTATCCCGACTTCGTTTCATGGCAAGCGTTGGCGAGCCTCTTAATCCCGAGGCGGTTATCTGGGGTGTGGAAGTCTTCGGAATGCCGTTTCACGACAATTGGTGGCAAACCGAAACCGGTGGTATCATGATCGCTAACTATGCCTCGATGGACGTAAAACCCGGCTCTATGGGTAAGCCGTTGCCAGGCATTACGGCCGGGATTGTCGAAAAGACAAATGGCGGTGTTCGCGAACTTACCAAACCTTCGGCGATCGGCGAGCTGGCGTTAAGGCCGGGCTGGCCGTCGATGATGCGCACCTATCTCCATGAGGAAGCGCGTTATAAAAAATGCTTTGTCGATGACTGGTACCTAAGCGGTGATCTGGCAATGCGCGATTCCGACGGATATTTTTGGTTTGTCGGGCGCGCAGACGACGTAATCAAAAGCGCGGGTCACCTGATTGGCCCCTTCGAGGTTGAAAGTGCATTGCTGGAACACGAAGCGGTTGCCGAAGTTGCTATAATCGGAATTCCCGATGAAATAGTTGGCGAGATCGTGAAGGCCTATGTTGCGTTGAAACCGGGCTATGAGCCGGATGAAGACTTGCGCCTCGATCTTGTCGGACATGCCAGAAAACGATTGGGACCGGCGGTCGCGCCAAAGGAAATCGCGTTTCGCAAGAACCTTCCAAAAACCCGCAGCGGGAAAATTATGCGTCGGCTTTTGAAAGCGCGCGAACTCGGGTTGCCCGAGGGCGATATATCCACACTTGAAAGTGATGAACAATGACAACGCCTGACCTGAAGCCCCATTTAAATCGAGACCATGGACACGCATTGCTTGCGGAGATGATCCGCATACGCAGGTTTGAAGACAAATGCGCTGAACTCTACACGCAGGAAAAAATCCGCGGTTTCCTGCATCTTTATAATGGCGAGGAAGCCGTGGCGGTCGGGATCATTCCGTTGCTCGGCGCCAAAGACCGCGTTGTTGCGACATACCGCGAGCATGGCCATGCACTTGCGCGGGGCGTCCCGATGAAAGACATCATGGCTGAAATGTATGGTAAGGTGGAGGGCTGCGCCGGTGGGCGTGGTGGTTCCATGCATCTGTTCAGCAAGGATGTGAATTTCTACGGTGGCAATGCGATTGTCGGGGGTGGTCTGCCGATGGCGACCGGGTTGGCACTGGCCGACAAGATGGAACCAACGGATGCAGTAACTGCCTGCTTCTTTGGCGAAGGTGCTGTCGCCGAGGGTGAGTTTCACGAAAGCCTGAACCTCGCGGCACTGTGGAAACTCCCTGTCTTGTTTGTGTGCGAGAATAATGGTTACGCAATGGGCACTGCTCTCGATATTTCTGAGTCCCAGACAGATATAAGCACCAAGGCGCGGAGTTATACGATCAAGAGTGAAGCGGTTGATGGTATGGATGTTGTTGCGGTCGAGGCTGCGGCACGTCGTGCATTACATCACATTCGGGAAACGGGCGAGCCGTATTTTCTCGAGTGCCGGACCTACCGCTTTCGCGCGCACTCGATGTTCGATGCCCAATTGTATCGCACAAAGGAAGAGGTCGAAGCCTGGCGAGCCAAAGGGCCTGTCCTTCGCTTCCAGAACTGGCTCGAAGAAAGCGGTCTTATCCACCCCGAAGATGTTT
>DFBP01000205.1:0-2095 GCA_002366685.1 Rhodobacterales bacterium UBA3077
CCTCAATGGCGGTTTCAAGCTGGGCGTTTGACATGGTTCTCTCCCGAAAATTCTGGTTTCCTCTGCCTATAAAGCCAATTATCCCACCGTGCAATGCGCCAAAGGGGGCGAGGCGGTGCTACGTTAGGCTTGAACGGGGCCTGTGCCACCGCTACCCTAGGGCGTTCAACACTTGGAGCTATTTTATGAAATTCATTTCCCGTCTTTTTTTTACTGCGTTACTGAGCGCCTCGGCCAGCACAAGCTATGCCCAATTCGCCCCCTGCGGCGGCAGCTTTTCATCCTTTATGCAGCAGGTCGGGCAGGAAGCCCGCGCCCAAGGCATGCCGCAAAACGCTATCAATGCGGTTTTGAACGCGGCCCAGCAAAACCAGCGAGTGCTGCGCTTTGACCGCGCACAGGGGGTGTTCCGCCAAACTTTTCTCGAGTTTTCCCAGCGTTCGATCAGCGGCTCGCGGCTGCGTATCGGTGCCCAGAAGCTTGACCAATACAGCAATGTTTTTGCCCGTGCCCAGCGCGAATACGGTGTGCAGCCCGAGGTCATTCTGGCCTTTTGGGCGTTGGAGACCGATTACGGCGCGGTGCAGGGAGATTTCAACACCGTGAGCGCGTTGGCCACGTTGGCACATGATTGCCGCCGGCCAGACCTGTTCCGCCCCGAGCTTTTTGCCGCAATCGAGCTGACCGCGCGGGGCGATATCGACCCCGCCACCACCACGGGCGCTTGGGCCGGAGAGATCGGCATGGTGCAAATGTTGCCCGAAGACATCCTGCACAAAGGCGTGGATGGAGACGGGGATGGCCGCGTCCGACTGAAAACCAGCGCACCCGATGCGATTTTAACCGCCGCGCGGCTGATCGCCGATCTGGGCTGGCGCGCCAACGAGCCGTGGCTGGTTGAGGTCACTGTGCCCGCCAACTTCCCGTGGGAGGAAACCGGAACCGACAAGAAGAAATCGGTGCGCGAATGGGCGCGGCTCGGGGTTGAATCCCGCAGCACCATGCCGGCGCGCGGCATGCAAGCCAGCGTATTTGCCCCGCAAGGCCGCAACGGTCCGGTGTTTATGACCTTGCCGAATTACGAGGTCTATCAGGAGTGGAACCACAGCTTTGTTTACCAAGCCACAGTTTCCTACATGGCCACCCGCATCGGCGGGGCCCAGCGCTATGTGCAAACCACGCCGGATGAGGGCCTGAACGGCGACCAGATGGAGCGCCTGCAAAGGATTCTGCAGGGTCGTGGATATGATGTCGGCGGCGTTGACGGCATTCTGGGCAGCAAAACCCGCGCCGCCGTGCAGGCCGAGCAGAAACGCTTTGGCATGCCCGCAGATGCATGGCCCACACCGCCCCTTTTGGCGAGGTATTGAGCGAGGCCAGCCAGCTAGATGGAAAACCTGTCTTTAGTTACCCTTGGCTTTTTAGGGAGTCTGGTTGCCGGTCTGATGACAGCGGTTGGTGCACTCCCGATCCTGCTTGGGCGCACACCCTCAAAGCGCATCCGCGATATGCTGCTGGGTTTTGCAACTGGCGTCATGCTCTCGGCCTCTTTCTTTTCGCTCATAATTCCGGCGCTCGAAAAAGCGGAAATACAATTTGGCGAAGGGGCCATTCCGGCGGCCATAGCTGTGCTGGGCATTTTGCTTGGCATGATCGTGGTCGCCTTGATGAACGAGTTTCTTCCCCATGAGCATTTTAAATCCGGCCGCGAGGGGCCTGAATCCGCCTCGCTCCGCAGGGTCTGGCTGTTTATCATCGCGATAACCATTCACAATTTTCCAGAAGGGCTGGCTGTCGGTGTGGGCTTTGGCGCTGACGGGATGAAAACCGGGTTGCCGCTCGCCATCGGGATCGGCCTTCAAAATGCCCCCGAGGGGCTAGCCGTTGCTGTGGCCCTGCTTGGCGAAAACTACTCAAAATAGCGGGCCTTCTCAATTGCAGCACTTACGGGGTTGATCGAGCCGGTCGGTGGGCTGATTGGCGCGCTGGTCGTCAGTATTTCAGAACCCCTGCTCCCTTGGGGGCTCTCCTTTGCCGCCGGTGCCATGATTTATGTGATCAGCCACGAAATCATCCCCGAAACCCACCGAAGCGG
>DFBP01000205.1:2179-9257 GCA_002366685.1 Rhodobacterales bacterium UBA3077
GCTATGCTTTTGGCGTGGTGATGCATCTGTAAAATTGGGAGGAAAAAGCGGTGGCTAGGGTTCTGGGGGTATCCGCTTTGCGGACAAACCTGCTACTCGAGTTTTCTAGTGTTTACTTGCTTTGGGCGGATTCCACGTTTTTTTTACGGCGCCTGAGATATTATAAACTGTGAGCTGTTTGGCTACTCCGAGTCAATATGCAGACTCGTGACCCCTTTCAGACAACTGATAGATAAAATTGTATCTTATCATTGCGAAAGCATTTGTCTTAACGATTTGAAGTAAGCATAGAAAATAATAGGGAGATGATTTTGTCAGAATTTATTATACTAATATTGGGACTAATTATTATGGGTTGGCTTTGGGTTTGGGTGCCGATGGAAATGGCTAGAAAACGCTACCGAAGCCAAGCTGGCTGGGTGTTTGTCAGTGTGTTGTTGAGCCCAATCTTGTCGATTGTCTTACTTTTCTGGTTGGGGCCAATTGAAACAATCAGTGACGACACCTAGCAACCAATCTCAAATCTTCACCCTTTATCCCTATATTTCATAAGCATTCGCAATCCTAAACCGGAGCAGATGCATACCGCCTGCGCCTGTCCTCCAGCCGTCTGATCTCTCTATCCAGCCCGCGCAGCCGGCGGTTCAGGCTCGAGAGTTCCAACACCTGCTCGGCTGTAAGCGGTTCGATAAACTCTTGCCGGATATGCCGCTCGATCTCCTGCTGTTCGTCTTCCAGATCCGAAATCTCTTGGGTGAGAATATAGTATTCCTGCCCCCAGTCCCATGAGCGATAGAGAGAGTTTTGCTGCGAAGCCGGGCAAACCGGGCTTAGGTCACGCCCGCTCCGGCCAATGTTATAGGCGTTTTGGGGGGTGCAATAGAGCGGCAATCCTGCGGCGCGGCCTGAAAGCCAAGCGGCTGTATCCGGCACCACGCCGACCTTTTCGCAGGCATCAAAATGGCGCGAAATATAGCTCTCCAACCGCCCACGCACCCCGTCATTGTAACCGATGCTCCGCCAGTCCCCATTGGTGCACTGTTCCGGCGTGAGCGAGGCGCAAGCCCCGACAAGGCCAAGCAAAGCCGCAGGAAAGAAAATACGCATGGAAGGCTCCCGTGAAAACTGACCCTTCCTCTATAGAGTGCTTCATACGGCGCTTGCAAATGCCGAGATCAGTTGCGACAACGGGCGGCATGAATATGCCGAATACATATCCGCGCCTTGTGATCTGGCTGTTGGCCAGCACCTTGTTGGTAAGCGCGGTTTTCACGTCCTTTCCGCAGGTCGACATCTACGTTTCCGGCCTTTTCTACAGCGGTGGATTCTGGCTGCGTGACCACTGGCTCGCGCAGGCTGTCCGGCACGGGCTTATCTATTTGATGTATGCCTTTGCCGCTGGCACGTTGGCGGCTTTCCTTTATGCGCGAATTCGTAAAAAGCCTGCCAAAGCGTTGGGCTACGGGGTCGCGGTCATTGTTGCCGGCCCATTGCTTCTGGTGAATTCGGTGCTGAAAAACAACTGGGGGCGGGCGAGGCCATCAGATATCACTTATTTTGGTGGCGAAAAGGCGTTTACCCCGGCCTACCAGTTTAGCGACCAATGTGAGACAAACTGCTCCTTCACGTCCGGCGAAGGGGCCGGAATCGCCACTTTGGCGATTCTGGTAGCTTTCTGGGCCTGGCCGCGATTGGTCCGGCACCAGCGTGTTTTGCTGAGCACAGCGCTGGGCGGGCTCGTGACTGTTGGAGCGGCGTTGCGTGTGGCGGTTGGAAGGCATTTCCTGTCCGACACGCTGCTTTCGATCTTGTTTTGCGCGCTGGTCGCGGTTGCCATTTACGGGTTGTTTTACCGGCTCAATATCAAAACTTATGCGGTTGAATATTTGGTGGCGCGGGCGCGGCACAAACCGCTTGGCTACCAAATTGAGGTAGCGGTGCCGGTCGCCGCAAAGCACCGCCCGGCGGTGCAATGCTTTTTGCAGGGGCGGTATTATGAAGCGTTCTCGCACAAATCCTTTGCCGCCATTCTCAAGCACCGTCCCGGCAATGTGGTGCATGCCGGCACGTTTTTTGGGGATATGCTGCACACCCTCTCGCAAAACGCGGAAACGGTGTATGCGTTTGAACCGGTGCTGGATAATTACATTCTTGCCAAGCAGAATATCGCGCGGCTTAACCTGACAAATGTCACGCTTATTAACGCAGGGCTGGGGGCCGAGGCAGGTTCTGCTTCTATTCAAGTGCGGTCTGAACAAGGCCGGTTTCGCGGCGGGACCGCAAAAATCCTGAACCCCGAGAGGGCCGATCCGTTGCTCTTTGAGCAAGTGCCGGTCTTCGCGCTTGATGGGTTGCCGATCGAAAATGTCTCGCTTCTGCACCTTGATGTCGAAGGCTATGAGCGCCGGGTTTTGCTGGGTGCCAAGCGGCTTATTAAGCGCTCTTCCCCGATCGTCCTGCTTGAAGATAACGCAAACAACTGCGCGGCATTTCTTGAAAAACGGGGCTATCGCTTTTGCTTTTTTCACGGGTCTTTAAATTATTGGGCGATGCCGGAAGACTATGACTTTGTGTGCAGTCTAAAACCGGCCTAACCTTATAAATTTACGTGTAAAATACTGGTCCCCCAACGGGCCGAGCAACGCGGGCGCGGTTTTGATTCCCGTCCAGAGAGCTGTGTGAAAACGCTCCGTTGGCGGCCCAAGCTGGCGCACGGCCCTGCACAAGTAAATATGCGCGATCTTCATCGCATGCAGGTCATATTCGGGCATATAGGTATAGCGCCGATAGGTGCCAAAGTGGCGAACGGGTGCGACCCGCCAACCGGTTTCCTCATAGGCCTCGCGGTGCAGCGCGGCAATCGGGTGCTCCCCAGGGTCGACCCCGCCACCCGGAAGCTGGATTTCGGTTTCTATTTCAGGTTGGTCTTGCTCGGTGAGCAATATTTGCGACCCATGGGTGATGATAGCGTAAACGCCAATGCGGGGCGTGTAATCTATCCCTTGAACGGGGGGCTTTCCAAAACGTCTCATAGGGGTCTTGTGGCACAGCTTCCTGCGGAGATCACGATAATTCTTGTTGCTTCTTTTGCAGAAAGGCCCGCTCAGCCGGATCCCGCGCCGAGTGAAGCCGCATTAGCGACCATAACCCCGCGGTTTCCGGCAAGGGTTGCAAGTGGTGAAGGACAGCGCAAAGCCGAATGGCTTCCTGTGACAATGCGGGGTTTAGCGGGGCATAACCGGCATTGAAAATCAGGTAAATAACCGAAAGCACCGCCTCCAGCCGCCCCGGAATATCCGCCACTTCTGGCACACGGTAGGGGATGTCGGCATTGCAAATTTTGGCTTTGGCACGGGTAAGCCGTTGGTTCATTGTGGCGTGCGAGACCAGAAACGCCCGCGCAATTTCGCGTGCGGTTAACCCGCATAATGTGCGCAACGTGAGCGCCACCCGCGCCTCTTGGCTGAGCGCCGGGTGAGCTCAGCCGTGCTCAATTATCAAACACCATCACCGGCCGCACTTCGATCGTACCGACTTTTGCGGTCGGAATTTTGGCAGCCCATTTGAGCGCTTCGTCGAGGTTCTCGCACTCCAAAAGATAATACCCGCCAAGCACCTCTTTGGTTTCGGCAAAAGGACCATCGGTTATCGCTGCCTTCCCGTCGCGGACCCGCACCGAACTGGCGTCGATTACCGGCATCAGGGCGTCACCGGCCTTAAACACGCCGGCAGCAATTGCATCCTGACCGAATTGACCGTAGTCGGCCATTAAATCCCCTTCGTAATCCGCTTCGGTTCCGGGGGTCGAGTAAATCAGAGCCATATATTGCATGGGTTTTTCCTTTAAAAATGCCAGAGCCGCTTATGCGCTCCTGATAAATAGACGCACCAAGTTTGCCATTTTCTACAGCGGGCGCAAAGTTTTTTGCCCTTTCATTGAATTATCCGCTCAAACCGCTTATCTGCGAGGCTTGCAAAGGAGCGCTTCATGAGTATCGCCGAAAAAATCGCATGGGATGACAGCCTATTGCCCTTCCAGCTGGACCGTGCCGACATTCGCGGGCGCTTTGTGCGCCTCGATGGGGCCTTGAACCAGATATTGGACCAGCACAACTACCCCGATCCGGTGGCGCAGCTTGTGGCCGAGGCTGTGGTGCTGACCGCACTCATCGGCCAGACCATCGGCTTTAAAGCAAAGCTTAGCCTGCAAATTCGTGGCAATGGCCCGATTCGGTTGATCGCGACCGATTACTTCGCCCCTGAAGATGAAGGTGAAGCCGGGCAAATTCGCGCTTATGCCAGTTTTGATTCCGAGCAGGTGCGCGCGGTGGACCCGTTTTCGCAAATAGGTAAAGGCATGTTTGCTGTGTTGATAGACCAAGGCAAAGGCCAAGCGCCTTATCAGGGGATCACCCCGCTTGATGCCGGCTCGCTGGCCAACTGCGCCGAAACCTATTTCGCCCAGTCCGAGCAGCTCGCCACCCGCTTCGCATTGGCGATTGCCAAAGGGGATAATTGGCGCGCCGCCGGTTTGGTGTTGCAGCATATGCCCAAAGCCTCGCCACTCAAAGTGGTGGCGGCGCCGGTTGATACCGAGGCCGATGCCGAAAACTGGAACCGTGCTACAATCATGCTGGAAAGCGTGCAGCAAGACGAGATGATCGGCCCGAGCGTCAGCCCCGCCGAGCTGCTCTACCGCCTGTTTCACGAGGATTCGCCAAGGGTTTTTGACCCGCAACCGGTTCGTTTTGGTTGCACCTGCTCCGAGGACAAGGTTCGCCAGAGCATGTCGATCTATTCGGCCAAAGATATTGCGCATATGACGACTGATGCCGGCACGCTTACGGCGGACTGCCAATTCTGCGGCGCGCATTACGTGATGGACCCGATGACTTTGGGGAAGGACGCCTAAGGTCACCCCCTACCGGATCGCTTCCATCTCTGCGTCACGCATGGTGCAATCCCGCACCGCATCTTCCCCGCAAAGGCGCGGGTTCAGGTCTCTATCAAGACAGATTCGAACCTCCTGAATTCGCCCTTGCTTGCAGGTTACGGTTACGCCGTCAGCCTCCATATCGAGGTTGGTTTCGAGGAAAGCCGCCTCCACCACCGAAGCCGGTAGTTCGACGCCGTTTTCGGGCAAGCGTCGGAAAACCCTGGGCCGCTCCACGCTTTCATATGCTGCGCGCACGGTTTCGAAATACGCTTCCGCCGTCAACCCCGCACAGCGCCCGTGCTTTTTCCACTGATACCAAGCGGAACCGCCCGAGCCCATGATATCTGCCATCGCATTGGTTTGCCCACGCGAAGGGTCACGCGCCACTGTGCGGCAATAGCTCGGCCAGCCATCCTCGAATTGTGGCCAAAGCCCATGCACGGCAAAGCCATACCCCGCACTGGTCGCACATTGTGGCGCACCCCGTTCATCACCGGTCTCGGAGCACCAGTTCGGGGTCCAGCTTAGGGCTAGCACATAATAGTCGAAATCGCCTGCGGCCTCACCATCTGCCAAAACCGGCTGGCCCGGGAGGATAAATAAGGCTGCGCAACAAAAGCTCTTTATCAATTTGATCATTGCCCCTATATAGAGGGTAATTCCCCCCACGAAAACCTCAAATAGCGCTTGGCGCACCCGAGTTTTCGGCTAGGGTAGACCTGTGATTAAAGGAGCAAAGCCATGGCCCTGCCACTGATGCCAAAAGCCACCGCCGTGTGGTTGATTGATAATACCACGCTGGATTTCAAGCAAATCGCGGCCTTTACCGACCTGCACGAGCTGGAGGTCAACGGTATCGCCGACGGCGAAGTTGCCATTGGCGTCAAAGGCTTTGATCCGATCGCCAACAAGCAGCTAACCGCTGAGGAAATCGCCCGCTGCGAGGCCGATCCAAAAGCCAAGCTTGAGCTAATGTTCAACCCCGCCTCCGAGGGCGAGATGAAACGCAAAGGCCCGCGCTACACCCCGCTTTCCAAGCGCCAGGACCGCCCGGCCGCGATTGCGTGGCTGGTCAAGTTCCACCCCGAGCTGACAGATGGCCAGATCTCCAAGCTGGTGGGCACCACCAAGCCGACCATTATGGCGATTCGCGAGCGCACCCACTGGAATATTTCCAACATCCAGCCGATTGATCCGGTGGCGCTGGGCATGTGTCGGCAAATCGAACTTGATACCGTTGTGGCCAAAGCGGCTGCCAAACTGGCGAAATCGGGCGAAGTAATGTCTGACGAAGAGCGCATGAAGCTGGTATCTACCGAGCAAAGCCTGCAAGCCGGCGAAGACCGCCCGATGCCGTCTAACGTATCCGGTCTTGAAAATTTCGCGCTTGGCGAAAAAGAAGAAGAGGAAAAGGTTATCGACGCCGACAGCCTTTTCAATCTCCCCAAGGGCGACAGCGAAGAATAGTTATTGCGCGCGCTTTTTAACCTGATACATCTGGGCCATACCCACTTCCAAAGGATAGATTATGGCCCAGAATCTCAGCCCGCAAAGTGCCCCCTCCCTCAGCTCGTTCAATTGGGAAGACCCTTTCCTTTTTGACGATCAGCTCTCCGATGAGGAGCGCATGATGCGCGACGCCGCCCGCGCCTACGCGCAGGAAAAGCTGCAACCGCGCGTCATTGAAGCCTTCCGTGAAGAAAAAACCGACTCGGATATTTTTCGCGAGATGGGCGAAATGGGCCTGCTCGGAATCACCGTACCAGAAGAATATGGCGGGCTATCCGGAAGCTATGTATCCTACGGGCTGGTGGCGCGCGAAGTTGAGCGTGTCGATAGCGGTTACCGCTCGATGATGTCGGTGCAATCCAGTCTCGTGATGTATCCGATCTATGCTTACGGCTCCGAGGAGCAGCGGCAAAAATACCTGCCCAAACTGGCCAGTGGCGAATGGATCGGCTGCTTTGGCCTGACCGAACCGGATGCCGGCTCCGACCCGGGCGGCATGAAAACCACCGCCAAGGCCGTGCAGGGCGGCTACCTACTCTCCGGCTCCAAAATGTGGATATCCAACAGCCCGATCGCTGACGTGTTTGTCGTCTGGGCCAAGTCAGATGCCCATGGCGGTAAAATCCGCGGCTT
>DFBP01000205.1:9350-14602 GCA_002366685.1 Rhodobacterales bacterium UBA3077
GAAGGCCTCAAAGGCCCGTTCGGCTGCCTGAACCGCGCACGCTACGGCATTAGCTGGGGTGTGCTTGGTGCCGCCGAGTTCTGCTGGCACGCCAGCCGCCAATACGGGATGGACCGCAAACAATTCGGCAAACCGCTCGCCGGCATGCAACTCTTTCAGAAAAAACTCGCCGACATGCAAACTGAAATCACCCTCGGCCTACAGGCCAGCCTGAGGGTTGGCCGCCTGATGGACGAAGCCCGTGCCGCCCCCGAAATGATCTCGATGATCAAACGCAACAATTGCGGCAAAGCCCTGGATATCGCCCGCACCGCGCGGGATATGCATGGCGGCAACGGTATCTCTGAAGAATTTCAGATCATGCGCCACATGGTCAATCTCGAAACGGTCAACACTTATGAAGGTGCGCATGACGTTCATGCCTTAATCCTTGGTCGCGCCCAAACCGGCCTGCAGGCGTTCTTCTAACAATCCAAATTGCCCAAATATCCCGGGGGTGAGCACAGCGAGGGGGCAGCGCCCCCTTGCCGAGCGTAGCGAGGCCACCGGAACGGTTTAACCCGCCAGTGCCGCCAAAAAGAAGTCTTCCGGCCCGTCGACCTCCACCAGTTTTTTACCGTCAATCAACCAGAACCGGTTGCCAACCGCCCGCACAAACGCCCGATCATGCGAAACAAAAAGACTGGTGGCGTTATGGGCCGTCAATTCGTCCTCCAGCGCTTCCTGCCCTTCGATATCCAAGTGGTTGGTTGGTTCATCCAACAAGTAAAAATTGGGGTTGCTCAGGCGCAAAACCAGCATCGCCAGCCGCATTTTTTGCCCGCCCGACAGCGCCGACTGTCTGGCTTTTTGCAGGTCAATCCCGAAGCCGGCTCCCGCCAGCAACCCCCGCGCCCGTTGGTCCCCCACATCAAACCGTGTCGTGATTTCCTCAATCGGGCTCAGCTGTGGGTCAAGCTGTGAAAGCCCCTGATCGCAAAATCCGAGCTCGATGGAAGGGGTGGTGCGCACTCCCGCAACCTCTCCCGTGATCGCCCGATGCACCAGCGAAATCAGCCGCGTTTTACCGGTGCCGTTTTGCCCCAGCACCACAATCCTGTCGCCCCGGTTGATCCAGACCTTGCCGGTTTTGAACAGAACCCGCCCGTCCGGTGTCGCCACCTCTACATCCTCCAGCGCAACCAGCGCCTTCGCATGGGTGCCGCTATTCCCAAGCCTGATATCCCCGGCGTTTTGCGCCTTGTGAGCGGGTCGCGCGGCGTTCTCCAGTTTGTCAGCCCTGTCCTTTAGCTGTTTGGTCTTGTTCACCAACAGGTCAGAGCCCGAGTTGATGCCGATGTTTTTCAACTTGGCGGCCTGTCTGCGCAATTGCCCTGCCTGTTTCATATCATTGCTGAATTTTCGAGCCTCAGCGGCGTCGGCCTCTTCCAGCGCGTCGCGCGCTTGCGTGTAAGGCAAAGCAAATGTTTTTGAGGCGGTTTCGCGTAAAAATAATGTCCGGTTGGTTACTTCGTCCAGAAAGGCACGATCATGGCTGGCCACGATCACCGGCACACCGCGCGCCACGGTATTGAGCCAGTCCTGCAAAATCCCGATCCGCGAGAGGTCTAAATGGTTGGTGGGCTCATCCATCAACAACACATCCGGTTCATTAATCCAGACCCGTGCCAGCATCGCAACCCGCTGCCAGCCACCGCTCAAGGCTGAAAGCGGTTTTTGCTGGTGCTCGAAAGGCACTTTCAGGTCATCCAGCACCACATCCACCCGCCAGCTGTCATATTCGACCCGCTCGGCAGGCAGCGCATCGAGCACTGAGTCATAAAAAGTCAGCGGCAGCAGGTCTTCCGGTACGTCCTGCTCCAGATGTCCCACCCGCAAACCACGGCTGCGAGTGATTTCTCCGCTGGTGATATCCGCCGTGCCCGCAATGGCCCGCAGCAAGGTTGATTTGCCGCGCCCGTTTCCGGCGATCAGCCCAAGCCGGTCACCTTTTTCAAGCACTAGGTTGAGGTTTTCAAACAGAGGCTGCCCAAGGGTAATCGAAAGGTCTTTTATATTGATAAGAGTCATGATCTGGTTCCAGTTTAGGAAAACGTCCCGTCAAACGGGCAAACTGGGCAGTCCGGAAGCAAGCAAAAGCAAGATTTAGGGCCTGCCCTACAAACGAATTTGCAGGGCCTGCACGGGGCCGCGCGTTCGATCATGATAGTGAAATATCTTCATAACGCCCCCTGTTCTAAAAAATTGCGATGGGCAAAGCTACCTCCGGCTTCGTCTTATGGCAAGCGGCTAATCTATCGTTAATACGATCTTGCCCATGTGCCCGCTGCTTTCGATCCTTGCATGCGCCGCCCCCGCTTCTGCCAGCGGGAAGCTTTGGTCCATCACCGGCCCGATGCGCCCCGAATCTATCAAAGGCCATACATGTTGGCGGAGCGCCTCCGCGATTTCCGCTTTGGCCTGGTCTGATTGGGGGCGCAAGGTGGCGCCCGTAACTTCCAGCCGTTTGACCATGATCTGGGCAAAGTTGAGCTCGGCCTTTGGCCCGCCAAGAAAGGCAATCATCACCAAGCGACCATCCAACGCGAGCGCGCGAATGTTGCGCGGGATGTAAGCTCCACCGACCATGTCGAGGATCAGGTCAACCCCTTTACCACCGGTTAGGCGCGCAACCTCTTTCCCGAAATCCTGCGTCTTGTAGTTAATTGCCGCTTCAGCACCGAGCTGCTCGCAGAGTGCGCATTTTTCATCACTTCCGGCGGTGGTAAACACCCGTGCGCCAAAGGCCTTGGCAAGCTGGATGGCCGTTGTGCCGATCCCCGAGCTGCCGCCATGCACCAAAAATGTTTCCCCTGCTTTCAGGCGGCCTCGCATAAAAACCGTACTCCACACCGTGAAATAGGTTTCACAGAGCGCGGCGGCTTCCACCATTGAAAGCCCGTTTGGAATGGGGAGAGCGTGGTCCTGATGGGTGGTTGCATATTCGGCATAGCCACCACCGGGGAGCAAGGCGCAAACCTTGTCGCCTACCTGCCAGCGGGAAACGCCCGCGCCAATGGCCACCACCTCACCCGCGGCCTCAAGCCCGGGCAGGTCACTTGCGCCTTTGGGCGGGTCATAGGCACCTGCACGTTGCAGAGCATCGGGGCGGTTGACACCAGCCGCCTCGACCTTGATCAGAATCTCCTCGGCACCACAGCTTGGCACAGGCCGCTCGCAAAGCGCCAATACTTCCGGCCCGCCCGGTTTGGTGATCTCGATCGCGCGCATCAGATCGCCGGCTTTGAGTGGGCGTAATCCCAATAAAGCTGGCGCGCAGCCAAACCGGCTTCGGTTGGCAGCTCGTGATCTTCAAATTTGGTAACCGGCATGACCTTATTGGCGTTGCCAGTCAGAAAAATCTCGTCTGCCTCGTTGAAATCTTCAACTGTGAGAGATTTTTCAACCACCTCATGGCCCGCCTCGCGCAAGAGTGCGATCACCCGCTGGCGCGTTATACCATTGAGGAATGTGCCGTTGGGCACCGGTGTATTGTAGACCCCGTCTTTCAGCATAAAGGCGTTGGTGGAGGCGGTTTCGGCCACGTTACCCTCCAGATCAAGCGAAAGCGCATTGCTAAAGCCGCGACTGCGTGCCTCGGCCAGAATCCGGCCGTTATTGGGGTAAAGGCAAGCGGCTTTGGCTTCGGTCAGGGCGGTATCCTGATGTGGGCGCTTAAAAGGGCTGACGGTAAGGCTGAAGGGGCCGGGTTCGGCAATCGGCAATTCTTCCAGCACAATCGCCATTTCGGTTGAGTTCGGGTCGGCGTCAATAAAAGCGGAGCTGCCTTCGGTGGACCACATCATCGGCCGTAAATAGAGCGGCGTGCCGGGCTTGAAATTGCGAATCCCGGTCTGGATCAACTGGCGAATTTCATTGGCAGTATAGGGGCTGGCCAGCCCCATCGCTGCCGCCGAGCGCACGATGCGCTCGCAATGTAGGTCAAGGTCAGGGGTCACGCCTTCAAAGGCGCGTGCGCCGTCAAAAACCAGCGTGCCCTGCCATGTGGCGTGGTCCGCCGAGCCAAGAATTGGCAGGTTAGCCTGCGTCCAGTCGCCTCTGAACCATGTCCAGATATCGGTGCCTATGGCCATTTATCTCTCCTATTTGTGTATTTTTCCCGGAAGATCATCCGGGTGGGAGGGGGCTTTGACCCCATCCAGAATTGAACCAAACATCTCTGAAAATCCTTTGCCAAACGGGCTTGCCCGAAACTTGGCTTTGGTTTTTTCAAAGCGCATAACGTCGGCAATGCGACGGTCGATGAATTCTTGCGTGGCGTGCCCGTCCTCTGATTCGTCCCCGAGCCAGAACAGCACGCAGGCCGAATAAACCGCGCTCAATGTCATGCGCTTGGTGTACCAGTTATAGTCGCGGCTGGTGTCGCCTAGGCTTTCCCAGATCGCATCAGCCGTGTGCCAAAGCGCGCGGGTGCCGTCGGCCGCATAGAGCGGGAGCGCAAAAAAGGCCATGCCGCGGCGCACTGCCTCACGGTCTGCCAACTCCAAGCGAAGCGAGATCGCCTTGGCGACGCGGTCGGAGTACCGCATCTCGGAAAGTTCAAGTGCATCCATTGCGGCGCGCATCGCGGCATCACCCTGAAAATGATAGGCAAGCGCGAGATCTACCGCACCGCGTGGAAAAGCGAGCCTGGCCAAATCATCCTGCACCCCTGATTCGGAGATCGCCGCGTTGAGCGTTGTGTCAGACCAGCCGTCAAACAGCACATGGGGCAAGGCCGCAGCAATAACCGCAGCCTTTGTGGCCTCTATGTGATCCTGTTCGGATTTGCGTTTGCTGGCCATATCCCTGCCCTAGACAAATGATTGCCCTATTGGTATAGAGCGGCTTCCTGCAATTATGCAACACTGATTAGAAAGGTGGTGACTACACCATGCAGGTAATGGTTCGTGACAACAATGTCGATCAGGCGCTTCGTGCCCTGAAGAAAAAGCTCCAACGCGAAGGCGTTTTCCGTGAAATGAAGCTTAAGCAGCATTTCGAAAAACCTTCCATCCGCAAAGCCCGTGAAAAGGCTGAAGCGGTTCGGCGCGCCCGTAAACTCGCACGCAAGAAATTGCAGCGTGAGGGGATGCTCTGAGTAGGAGTTGAACTGTTAAGTAGTTATGAACCCCCGAAGGCAACCTCGGGGGTTTTTCTTTAGGAGCCCAAAGGGTTTTCAGGAAAAGCGGATACCGGTTTTCCGGTTCGAA
>DFBP01000205.1:14630-17756 GCA_002366685.1 Rhodobacterales bacterium UBA3077
CGAATCGCGGCTGATCTGCTGGCAGACCCACACCCGAAACCGCTGGTCGTCTATCTCGGGGACTACATGGACCGCGGCCCCGATTGTCGCGGCGTACTCGAAAACCTGATGGCTGCCGATACACCTGCGCTTCCGGCGCGTTTTCTTTATGGCAACCATGACAGCTACGTTAAAAACTTCCTGCAAGAACCATTGGGCATGCATGGCTGCCGGTTTCATTGGCTGGAAGATGTTATGGGTGGCCCGCAAACACTGGCAAGCTATGGTGTTTCAGGTGCCAGCGTGGAAGCCGCGCTCACCGCCCGCGATGCTTTCGAGAAGGCGCTCCCACAGGCGCATTATGACTGGATTGAGGCCTGCGAACGCTCGGTGCATATCGGCAGCTATTTTTTCGCCCATGCGGGGGTGGATCCGTTGCGCGCGCTCGATGATCAGCTCGAATATGACCTGATCTGGATTCGCCAACCGTTCCTGACCTTAAAAGGTGATTTCGGCGCGGTGGTCGTCCACGGCCACACGCCCGTGAAAGAAGTCGAAAACCACGGCAACCGGATTGCCGTTGATACCGGCGCGGTATTCGGGCGCAAGCTTTCTTGCCTTGTTTTGGAGGGTGACCGGCAGGAATTGCTGGTAGCTGGCGGAAAAGTGCCTTGCCCGGTCGTGCAGGGGAAATAAGCTGGCTGGGGGCTTTGCCCCCTCTTGGCGAGGCCAATTCACCCCCAGGATATTTTGACAATTTGGATAGATGGCAAGCCGCAGGTGCCATGGGTGTGTGCGGCGCGCGAAGAAGGGTTCAGCGCGCGCGCCGGTTTGAGCGCCGCGTTATTCGGTCCGGTAGTTCTGGCCGATATCGTTTTCGCGCACAAAAGAGGTGTTTACACCTTCGAGGCTTGCGACACGCTTCATAATCGCACCCGGGAAGAGGGTTTCCCTGATGGAGGCGAATTGCGGGTAATCGTTGAGTACATCCGATACGGCACTGGCACAAAACAGCTTGCCCACATGTCCGCGCGCCTGTGCGGTCGCAATCATCTGGTCGGCTTGCTCGCGGCTGATATCGAGGGTCTGGATTTGCACGTAAAAGCCAAAGCGCGCGTGGTAGGAATTGTAATAATCGGCAAAGCGCGGCGTGATTCCATAGACCATATCCTCGCGACGTGGCAATTGGCTGTGCCTGAAAGTGCCCGCGGGGTCATAAATAACCTGCTGTGAACCGTTGATCAGCAAGGCGGAGTGCTCGCCGAAATCATTCCGCGCGTTGACCATGGTTAGCAAAGAGATGGTAGCGGGTGCCGGATTGTTGAACTGGGCCGCCGAGATTTCCTCGACAGGGGCCGTGCCGCTATTGTTGGCGCAACCGGCCCCCAAAAGCAACGCACCCAGCAAAGCTGCCGCTGAAATCGCCCGCATGGTCGCCTCCGGTCTCAGGAGTTGAAAACTGCCAGAAATACCAGCACGCCAATCGAGATGCCGCAAAGCCAGATGCCGCCTTTGATAAAGCCGGCAAAGGTTTTCTCTTGGTTGTGGATGTCCATGGACCCGTGTTTGTATTCACTCATTTTCTCGTCTCCCGTTTATGGTTTTATTCCATTTGCCAGAAAATCCCGCCGAGGGGAAGGGGTTTGTGGCATTAACCAATGCGCCATAGATACGCACCGTCTTGGCGGCGAGTGCGGGAAACGGTGCCAAGCTGGTGCAGGTGATTCAGGTGACCGACAGCCTCAACCAGCGCCAGCCCGTATTCACCCTCGCTGATTTTTCGTTTGAACAAGGGCTGAAAGCACTCGGTCGCCGTGCGGGGTTCCGCTAGGTGGGCATTCAGCCGGTCCAGCGCGGTATGGTGGTTGTTGATCAACTGTGTCAGCCGGGTCGCCAGCCCGGTATAGGGCAGTTTATGGCCGGGGAGCACAAGGTGTTCGGGCTTGGCGAAAACTTTTAACCTTTCGCAGCTATCAAACCACGCCCCCACGGGGTCGGCTTCCGGTTCGGTTGCGTAAACCCCGAGGTTGGAGGAAATGTTGGCGATCATCTGGTCACCGGCGATTACCACGTCATCTGCCCAGAGGGTGATGTGATCCGGCGCGTGGCCCTGCCCGAGCCGCACCGTGAACTCCCGCGCTCCGATTGTTAGGGTGTGGCCCTCATCCAGACTCTTGAAGCCAAGTGGCATCGGGGCAACCACATCGGAATAGTTAAACGGCCGCTCGGCTTTGCGCTTTTCGTAAAAATCGCTGTCCATCCCCGCGCTGCGGTAATAGGCAAGCGTTTCCTCGGGCCATGTTTCCTGCACATCCAGTGTCAGCATACGGGCGAAAAGCCACGCCGTGCGGGTTGTCCAAAGCTCGGCTCTGTATTCGGATTGCATCCAGCCCACCAGCCCCACATGGTCAGGGTGATGGTGGGTAAGAATAACGCGATTGATGGGGCGGGCTTTGAGCGGCCCCTCTATCAGAGCCTGCCACAATGCGCGGGTTTTGCCGGTGTTCATGCCGGTGTCTATCACTGTCCAGCCGCCTTCATCTTCCAGCACGTAAATGTTGACGTGGTCGAGCTTCATCGGCAGCGGCAAACGAATCCAGTGGATGCCCTCGGCGACTTCGATCATCTCGATCCCTTCGGGCGGAGTCTCAAACGGAAATTTTATCAGGCTCATAGGGCAAGCGGGTCCTCATAAAGGGGCATGTCACCCTCGCGGGCGGCAGAGCAGAGCGGGTCCACCACTTGCATAAGCTGGCGGATGTGGAAGCGGGCCAGCGGCAGGCGCTCTGGGTCCTTCATGGCGGCTTTCAGCAGGTAATGCCCGCCAAGCGCCAGCGCAAAGGCCCGCAGATATTGCGTGGCACCGGCAAAACGCGCGTTGGGTGGCGCGTTGAGCATCCAGTGGGTTGTGACAGTAAGGCTGTTTTCGGCTCCATGCAGGAACGCAGACAAATCAGGATAGTTTTCCTCGGCTATTGCCGCTGTGAGGCCGATTTCGGAAAGCAGGGCAAAGGCCGCCTTGCCCCCGTCCTTGAGCTTGCGCCCGACCATATCCATGGCCTGAATACCGTTGGTGCCCTCGTAAATGGCTGTAACCCGCACATCGCGGTAATACTGCGCCGCGCCGGTTTCCTCAATGAAGCCCAT
>DFBP01000205.1:17852-18193 GCA_002366685.1 Rhodobacterales bacterium UBA3077
TCGAGACTGATCGCGCAATCAAGGCAGATCGCGCGGGCAATGCTGGTGAGGGACTTCATTGTCATCAGGTTCCGGCGCACATCGGCATGGCCGATAATGGCGGTTTCCCCTTCAACCGGCGTGTGCCCCTGCTTGCGCTCATGGGCAAATTCCAGCGCTTGCTGGTAGGCGGCCTCAGCCTGTGAAAGCCCCTGAATGCCCACGCCCAGCCGCGCGTTGTTCATCATGGTAAACATCGCTGACATCCCGCCGTTTTCATGGCCGACCATCCAGCCCGTGGCGCCTTCAAAGCTCATCACCGCCGTGGGCGAACCATGCAGGCCCAGCTTGTGCTCAAGGCT
>DFBP01000205.1:18255-18992 GCA_002366685.1 Rhodobacterales bacterium UBA3077
AGCGAAATACCCTTGGTGCCCGCCACGCCATCTGGCAACCGCGCCAGCACAAGGTGGACGATGTTTTCGGCCACATCATGGTCCCCCCAGCTGATAAATATCTTCTGGCCGGTGATGGCAAAGCTACCGTCACCATTATCAACCGCCTTGGTCGAAAGCGCTCCTACATCCGAGCCCGCCTGCGGTTCGGTCAGGTTCATGGTGCCGGTCCACTGGCCCGAAACCAGCTTCCCGAGATAAATATCTTTGAGTTCGTCAGAAGCGTGGTGCTCAAACGCCTCAATCTGGCCTTGGGTCATCAGCGGATTGAGCGCCAATGAAAGGCAGGCGCTCGAAATCATCTCGTTCACGGCAACCGTAAGGGTCATCGGCATCCCCATGCCGCCATATTCTTCGGGGCCGTTCATACCCACCCAGCCGCCTTCCGCGAGGGCTTGGTAAGCCTCTTTGAAACCGGGTGAGCAGCGCACCACGCCGTTTTCGAGCTTGGCGGGGTGCTCGTCCCCCACACGATTGAGCGGGGCTATTTTCCCCTCGGCCAGCTTGGCCGCCTCATCAAAAATAGCGGCGGCTGTGTTTAGTCCGGCCTCGGCAAAAAGTCCGGTTTCCCCGACCCTCGCGCCCTCAAGCACATTTTCCAGCAAAAAGGTGATTTCCGATACCGGTGCACGGTAGCTCATCGCGGCCACTCCCTCGTCGATTCTGTTTTCCCCAACCTATGGGTCAACGAATAGATG
>DFBP01000216.1:0-4111 GCA_002366685.1 Rhodobacterales bacterium UBA3077
CCAATGATATTTTCGGGCTCGTCCCGATAGAGCGGAATTCGAGTGTGGCTGGATTGCAGACAGCGCGAAAGAATCTCGTCGGACGGGGTGTCCGCGTCGATCATTTCTATATCGGAACGATGAAGCATGATTTCAGCAACTTCGCGTTGTTTGAGGTCAAGCGCGCCGAGGAGCCGGTCCCGGTCAACTTTTGCAACCATGCCTTCGGCGTGGTGCAGGGAAATCGCATCTGCAATTTCTTGCTGTGCGGCCATAACCGATGCATCCGGGTCGGTTTTAACCCCGACAAGGCGCAATATACCGCGCACCAAGGCGCGGATGACACGCACAATTGGGGAAAGGAAAAAGACAATCGGTGTAAGCCAGCGTGATACCTTAGCCGCTGCGGCTTCCGGATTGGCGATGGCATAGGTTTTGGGCAATACCTCGGCAAAAATCAGTACGAGCAGGGTCATAACCAACGTTGCAACGACCACACCATTGGCACCGAGAAGGAGGGTAAACAGGCTGGTTGCCAGCGCTGCCGACAAGATATTCACAAGGTTATTGCCCAGCAACACCGAGCCGATCAAGCGCTCGTTATCATCTGTCAGCTTCAGGGCGCGCTGAGCACCGGCGCTCCCTTTTTCGGCCATGCCGTGAAGTTTGGCGCGATTTGCTGCCGTGAGCGCGGTTTCTGACCCTGAGAAAAAGGCAGAGATGATCAAAAGCACCACAATGGCGCCTGAAATCCACCAGATTTCGGCAGGGTAGCTTTGGGTTACGATTTCGTCTATTGCGGGGTCCATGCCCTTAAATCCTTGTTAAATTTACTCTATTATGGGGATTGAGCCGAAGAATCGCAAGCGGGCGCACATGAAGATTTCATCTTTTAAGCGCTAGTTGAGCCCATGCCTCGCATTGAAGGGCACATCGGGAATCAGCAATGCTTGAGCGGCTACCGGTCTACCATCCCAACTACGGCCCATCGGCCAGCGGATGTTTTTCAAGGACGAGCGCCTTTAGCCGCTCATCGAGCACGTGGGTGTATATTTCGGTTGTGGCTATGTCCGCATGTCCAAGCAGCATTTGAATGGCGCGCAAGTCAGCGCCGTTGGCAAGTAGGTGTGTGGCAAAGGCATGGCGCAAGGTATGCGGGGAAACTTCGGAAGGGTCCAATCCGGCGCGACTGGCTACATTTTTCACAAGCGTAAAAAACTGCACGCGTGAAAAGTGGGTATCCCCGCCTTTTTGAGGGAAAAGGAAGCGGGATGATGTGTTTGTTTCTTTTAGCATTTTTGCCCGATGAGGTAGCCAAGCCGCCAAGGATTCTTTTGCGGCGGGGCTCAGCGGGACCATGCGTTCTACCCCCCCTTTTCCGCGCACCAAGATCATCCGAGGGTCTCCCGATACGGCCGCGAGCGGAAGCGAAACCAGTTCGGATACCCTCAAGCCAGTTGCGTAAAGCACCTCAAACAGGCACGTGTTCCTCGCCCTAATCGCTTTTGTTTTACCGGTTGTAGTTGCGGCTTCCATCAAATCCTGTACCTGACGCTCACTCAGCGTTTTGGGCAGAGATTTTGGCCGCTTCGGGCCTTTGATCCGTGCTGCCGGATTGTCCTCCCGCCAACCTTCCTGAAAAGCAAATGCGTAAAGTTGCCGGATAGACGATAGCCGCCGGGCACGGGTTGCCGGTGCCAAACCTTGGGCTTCCAGTCCGATCAAATAATCATTGATTTCAGTCATTCCTGCGGTTTTGAGGTCATAAAGTGCTGAAAATTCACGGAGGTCTCGGTTATACCCTAGTAGTGTGTTTTGCGAGGCATCGCGCTCGGCTTGCAAAGCCTCAAGAAAAACCGGTATCCAGTTCTGCTTGTTCATAGCGGTACTGGTTCTAATAAAAGAAGTTGAATAGCCGCGCGGCGGGCGTTTTCGTCAAGCCCGAGCTTGAGGAGTAAATATAGACCCTCATGAAGGTCTCTCGGGTCGGCCGCGCGACCATTGGCCAGCAGGCTAATCGACCTTAGCAATACCTCGCCAAATTGGCCCGAGTCAATTTTCTCCAACAGGTCTTCTATATCCGCGCGTGGCGGCGTTAAATTAGCAAAGGCCGCATGAATTGAATCTTGTATCGGCGAACTGAACGGACTTGCCCCGGCAATTGCGTTTCTGCTTGCAAGCTGCGTGGCAAATTTAATGTTTTCAGGGTCGTCCGGCCCCAAGCCTGCCCATACCGAAATCGGCCTATTGGCGAGCAATAACAGTTTTCGGATTTGCGGCGCGATCTGCCCCGTATCCGGGCCCGGTGGGTAATGTGCAAGCGAGTCGGCATATTCTTGTGCAAAAGCGTGGGTTAATCCGGCTTCTGAAAACGCAGACATGGCAAGGGTAAAGGCTTCTGCTAACTTCAGATCATCCCCGGATACCAAAGCGCTATCGAGTTCCTGCACCGCCTCGGCGCGCCCCCATGCCCCGCCCGATGAAGCGGCTCTTGCGCCGCGGTAAGCTGCAAATAGCAGAGTCGGAGAAATAGCTGACGCCCGAACAAGGCGTTCGGCTGCAACGATCCGCTGCCTTGCCGGAGTGCGCAGGTTCATATCGGCATTGAGGTAGGGAAGGGGGAGCGGATCATCCGGGCGTGGGAGTGCCAACGATTCGCGAAGGGAAAAAGTGATCGGATCAAGTGGTTCCGAAATCCCCGTATCAGGCAAGTCTTCAAACATTTCAGGGTCGAGAAAGCGTACAAGAAGATCAGCATCGTCCCGCGATAAATCGCCGAGACTTTCAGCCAGCGAAACGGTGATGGCGGCTGCATTCCAGTCCCCCGCGCGTGCAAGGCATATCGCGCGTGTTGCGACATCGTTTGAAAGCGTAGGCTGTTCTTTGAGCATTGTGCAGGGCGCACGGGTTCGCTGGCCTATCAAAGTGATCTCAAACCATCGCCTGAATATTTCTGGTTCGTTCACGCCCGCCAATAAAATCAGCACTTCCGCCTCCTCTAGAGCGCCCATGCTGAACAATAGATCTATGCGCGCCATAAGAAGAGAGCCTTTAACCCCGATACTATCTGGCGGATCACTCTGTGCCAGCAAAACCTGCTTATTGAGTGCGGCGATTTCAGGGAGTTCGCTTGAGCCGATATCGCGAATGAGCGCGATGATTGTTTCTGACGACAACCCGTGCCAAAGCGCGATCGGAAATCCTGTTAACTCGGGCTGAAGAAGCCCTACAGCGTCGCGGCTCACCATATCCAGCGGCGCTGATGAAATGTTTTCATTCAGGCGAGGGCTATCGGGGGCCGGCGGTGTAATCACGAAATTGGGCGGTTGCAGAATGCTTTCTGAAAGCCAGTCAATTGCCGATCGCGGTGCCTCGGCGTGCGCCGCCCCGGCGAAAAGGCCAGCAATGGCTAGTCCCCTTAACAAGGTTACTGCCCCAGCGGGGTAACAGGGATGACGACTTCTTCTTGCTCGGCCGGCAGGTCGAATAACAGGGCGTAGCCTGCAACGCCAGCGGCTCCAAGTAGAGCGAGTATTAATAGGTATTTTATCAAACGGCGGATCATCTCTGCCCTTTCCACCCCCTTTTTCGGGGTTTGCCTTCAACTGCCACAATGCTAAACCGATATCATGAGGCGGTGTGCCGCCATTTCCGGCCTTTCGGCCATATTAGCGTGGTTTCTGCTTTGCAGCAATCGCCGAAGTTTTGAAAGTTTTCCAATGGGCAGCGGTTCGCGCAAACTAGATAAAACGCTGGTTCTGGTTGGCCTTATGGGGTGCGGTAAATCCAGTGTCGGGCGGCGGCTGGCCCAACGGCTCGGCGTCGATTTTGTTGATACCGATGACGAAATCTCGCTTGCGGCCGGGATGAGTATTCCCGAGATATTTGAGAAATTTGGCGAACAGGGGTTCAGGGATGGAGAAGTGAAGGTGATCTCGCGCTTGCTGGCGGATAAGCCGCGCGTGATGGCCACCGGTGGCGGTGCGTTTATGTCACCTTTGGTTCGGGCCGAGATCGAGCGCACCGCGACCTCGATCTGGCTCCGTGCCGATCTGGACACGCTTTGGGGGCGTGTCAAAGGCAAACCGGGGCGTCCGCTACTGGACACAGCTGACCCGAAAAAGGTTCTGGC
>DFBP01000216.1:4132-5629 GCA_002366685.1 Rhodobacterales bacterium UBA3077
ATGAGCCGGGCTGACAGTATCCACGAAGTTGTGGTTGACGGTATTTTAAGCGGGTTGGACGAGTTGGCCAGCCGCGAAAGCGAGGAAAAATGACCCAAAACCTAGACGTGGCTCTTGGTGAGCGCAGCTATGAAATTTTGATTGGTCCGGGTCTTTTGAGCCAGGCGGGGGCTTTGGTGCTGCCTTTTCTTAATCAAAAACGCGTGTTTGTGTTGACCGATGAAAATGTTGCCGCATTGCATCTGGAAACCTTGCGTGAGGGCTTTGGGGCTTCTGGTGTTATGATGGAAGCGCTGGCGTTGCCCGCTGGTGAAAAGACCAAAGGCTGGCCGGGGCTGGAGCGGGCCGTTGAATGGTTAATCGAGCAGCGGGTTGAGCGCTCGGATATTGTTGTTGCCTTTGGCGGTGGTGTGATCGGGGATTTGACTGGCTTTGCCGCTGCTATATTGCGCCGTGGTGTTGATTTCATTCAGATTCCGACCTCGCTTTTGGCTCAGGTCGATAGCTCGGTCGGCGGAAAAACCGGTATCAATTCGGTCCAGGGTAAAAACCTGATCGGCGCGTTTCATCAGCCTAAACTGGTTCTGGCCGATACCGATGTGCTCACCACTTTACCAAATCGTGAGTTTATTTCGGGATACGGCGAGGTGGTTAAATATGGCTTGCTTGGCGACGCTGATTTTTTTGAATGGCTTGAGGCCAATGGGCCCAGTCTGACCAAAGGCGACGAAGCGGCGCGCATTAGGGCGATTCACCGTTCTTGCGAGATGAAAGCCGACATCGTGGCCCGAGATGAAAAGGAAAAGGGTGACCGGGCGCTGTTGAATCTGGGCCATACATTTGGGCACGCGCTGGAAGCGGCAACGGGATATAGTGACCGTCTGCTGCATGGCGAGGGGGTCGCCATCGGCTGTGCGCTGGCGTTTGAACTGTCTATGCGCCTTGGCCTTTGCCCGCAGGAGGACCCAAGCCGTGTGCGCGCGCATTTGGCGGCGATGGGAATGAAAAAAGACATCAGCGATATTTCGGGAGAACTACCGGATGCGGACGGGCTAATCCGGCTGATGGGGCAAGATAAAAAGGTTTCAGATGGAAAGATTGCCTTTATTCTGGCGCGTGGGATCGGGCAGGCTTACGTTGAAAAACATGTCGATATGGCCGTTGTTAAAGCGGTGCTGGAAGATGCGCTACAAGCTTGACCCTTTGCTAGGCGCTGCAACTCGCGCCGCCAAGCACACAGAATTTGGCGCAGTGGCGGTGATTTAGTTTAACATCGGCCTCAGCTTCTTTCAGGGTCTCCCCCATTTCGAACTCTTCCGAATAGGCAAGCAGCGTGCAGGCCAGAACTGACGGGCTTGAAGCGCCTTTTCTTTTCACCACCATACGCGAGCTGGCGCACATAATGTCGTTAGGGTTTTTATTGAGAATACGCCAACAGTCGGTCGTGATTTCCGGCACCTCGACGCGCTCATCCATTTCAGGAAAAAGAACTGTAAT
>DFBP01000216.1:5638-9837 GCA_002366685.1 Rhodobacterales bacterium UBA3077
CCAGCCCGGCTTTCGGCATCGCTGTCTTGCCAGACGGTGCGTCCGGCTACTGCCATTTTAAAACTGTTGTCACGCAACCATTTCATGCCATTTATTGTTATATCGTAAGAGCCTGCACCGCGTTCCTCATCGTGCAGCCCGATATTGAAGTGGTCTAGCGATATCCGCAGGGTCAACTTGTCTCCATAGATTTCTTGAATCCGCAATAAGCCTTGCTGAACCCGTGGGCGCATCATTGGGCGCATGGCGTTGGTCAGCACCAACACTTCAAAGCCGCGCTCCAGTGAAAGCTCGATCATTTCAAGAATGTCGGGATTCATAAAAGGCTCGCCGCCCGTAAATCCGATTTCGGACACTGGCCACCTAAGCGTACTAATTTCGTCGAGATAAGGCACCATATCGGCTGCCGTGAGATAGACCAAACGGTCATTATCGGGGGAGCTTTCGATATAGCAATTTACGCAGGTAATGTTGCAGAGCGTGCCGGTGTTGAACCAGAGCGTTTTGGCGTTGGTCAGCTTCACGGACGCGCGTTGCTCACCTTTTGCCGTCAAATCCGGGTGGGAAAACTTTTCCAGCACTGGCGTTTGGTTGTTCATTATGGTGTCCTTCTTTGCATGGCAGAATCCCCTGCCACACTCTGCGCGTCAAGTTGATTAATTAAACATTTCCGTGAGGTTCGGCTTCACTTGTCACGATCTCGATCTCGCTTTCGAGGGTCCGGTGCACGGGGCAGCGGTCTGCGATTGCCATCAGGCTTTTGCGCTGATCGGTATCCAGATCGCCCTCAAGTGTAATAACCCTGCGAAACTGGTCGATTTTACCTTCGGTGGCGTGACAATGATCACAGTCGGTGGCATGGATCTTGTCGTGCGTGATGTCGACACTTACGTGCTCCAACGGCCATTTTTTGCGGCGGGCATACATGCGGATGGTCATGCTCGTGCAAGCCCCAAGGCCGGATGAAACCAGTTGATAGGGCGAAAACCCGTCATCTGTGCCGCCATAAGAGAGCGGCTCATCAGCCGTTACGTGGTGTTTCGGGCCTGCGGATATATCTTGCCGGAAGCCCAACGGGTCTGCCTCGTTGACGCGCACAATCCCCTCGGGGGCGCCCACGGGTGATGCGGGTTTGGGTAGGTCAAGATAACGGGCCGCCCATGTCGCAATCACATCCGCTGCATATTGCGCATCTTCCGGCCGGGTCAGCAGATGGTCTGCGTTGTCGAGTGTTATAAAGCTTTTCGGATGTTTGGCCGCCGTGAAAATATCTGCCGCATTGTCAATAGAGACCGTTTGGTCTAGCGGAGCGTGCAACACGAGCAACGCCTTTTTCATGGTTTTCACCGCTGGCAAAAGCTCAGCCGCATCAATATCATCGAGGAACGAACTGGTAATCGTAAAACCGCGCCCTGCGAGGCTAACTTCGGCGGAACCATTGGCCCGTATCTCATCAATATGGCACCCGAAGTTTGCGGCCACGTGGGCCGGGTCCGAAGGTGCGGCAATGGTCACAACGGCTTTAACGCTTTTGATCTGAGGTGCGGCTTTCAGCACGGCTGCTCCGCCAAGCGAATGGCCGACCAACAGGCTGACAGAATGGCCAATGTTTTCCATATGCTTGGCTGCAAGCACGAGATCCTCCACGTTTGAGGTGAAGTCGGTATTGGCAAATTCGCCTTCCGAGTGGCCAAGTCCTGTAAAGTCAAACCGAAGTACAGCAATGCCTGCCGAAGCGAGGCGTTGCGATATTCGTTTGGCGGCGAGGATATCTTTTGAGCAGGTAAAGCAATGCGCAAATATCGCTGTAGCGAGTATCGGGCCGTTGGGCTTGTCAAAAAGTGCGGCCAACGTAGCGCCGGAATGTCCAGTAAAAGTAAGTTTCTCGCTTGGCATCAATAATTCTCCGTGGTTTTATCACAATTTATGTGAAAGTAGCAATTGCACAAGGTGCTGAAACAAAAGAGAACGGATTTGTGAGGAGATGAATGTGATCTGCCAACGGCACTTGCCATACAAGCCCTGGATGGAATCCAAAACCCGCAGGTTGCCCGGAATACAACCGGTTAAACCCGGCGAATGGCTGCTGCGAGACGAGGTTTTCGCTGAGCAAATGGCGTATCGTGACAGCTTGATCCATTCCAGACGATCCGAGGTTTTTAAAGCAAGCGAAGATAGCCTTGCAGCACAGGAAGAGTTGTTAACGCTAGTTCTTTCGGAACTGGATTCCGACTATGATATCCAAAATGATAAGGTGTTGCGCCCAGATGGCGTTAATGTCCCGCTCGCTGACGACCTGCCGATCATTACGGCCGCCAGACTCGTGCAGGAGGATTTGCTGTTATTGGATATGACGGCTGAGCCGACGCTCAATGCTGCGGTGCTTTGCTTTCCCGCCAGTTGGACACTGGAGGAGAAATTTGGCACAGGGCTTATGGGAATTCATGACTATGTTGACAGTTATACGCCTGACATGGGCAAGCGGGTGCAGCGCATGTTTGAGGCGATCCGGCCTGAACAACCCCTTTGGCGCGCCAATTCCTTGCGCTATAGCAACCCTGAACTTTTCCAGCCCCGCCGTGTAGGGGAGGACAAGCCCAAGCCGTCGAAGCAGGGCGGATATATGCGAGTGGAGCGGCAAACTTTGCGCAAGTTGTCGGAAAGCGGCGCGATGGTGTTTGGAATCCATTCCTATATTGTGCCTTGGGGGGCATTGTCCCAAGTGGAGCAAGCTATGTTTTTGGAAACCGAAATAGAATGAAACGGATTTTGCGTGTTTGTTTATGGGTCGCGTTCTTTGGGGGAGCGCTCGGATTGCTTGGCGGCTTTGCCGGCACCTATCATCCGGCAGCTGATTCTATTGCTGTTTTCAGGCTCTACGCTCTATTAGCCGTGGCGATTTCGCTGGCTGTCTTTGCGCTGTCCAAGCGCAGGTTTATGGCGGCTGTGAGTGTGGCTATTCTGGTTTCAGGCATTATCAGTTTGAGACATAACCTTTTGTCTCCCGCTCCCATCGAAGGCCTATCTCTGCTTCAAAGCAATATGCTGTTCAAAAACGATGCCCGCCAATTAGTGGATTATGCCAAAACAAACGCGCCGGATATTATAACTCTGCAAGAAATAACCACCCGTTCCATTCCGCAACTCGCCCANNTTTGCCGCTGTCGGTGGTGTGGCTATTCTGAGCAAATTCCGGATGACAGGGCGGCAAGGTGAGGGCTGCTTGGAGGGGCAGGGTATGGTTTCGGCGCAACTGGATACACCGCTTGGCGAAATTACCGTGGTATCTTTGCATCTGCATTGGCCATGGCCCTACCGGCAAGCTACACAACTGGAGGCGCTTATTCCCGCGTTGAACGATTTGCAGGGACCGGTGGTTGTGGGCGGCGATTTCAATATGGTGCCTTGGGCAACGCCGATAGAGCAGATCGGAGAAGCCACCAATACGCGCGTTATTGCCGGTCTTAGATTCTCAAAATCCCTGCTTGCCGGCTTTGTGCAACTCCCCATTGATCAGGTTATGATCTCAAACGGCTGGCTAGCTTCGGCCGAGACGGGTCCGCAACTTGGCTCTGACCATAAGGCGATTCTGGCGCGATTTGTACCGGTGCATCAAATACAATGACGCAGACTGTTTAATTCACAAAATAACTTCTTATGTATCTACCATGCAGAAAGAACTGCGATATGATTGAAAGGAATTGCGATGACCATTTATCTTGGCCAAACGGCCCCCGACTTCACCGTAGACACAACAAAAGGCGAGATTTCGCTCCACGACTGGGCCGGGGATTCTTGGGTGTTCTTCTTTAGCCATCCGGCTGATTTCACCCCGATCTGCACAACAGAAATGGGTATGACCGCCAAAATGGCCGGCGATTTTGCCGCGCGCAATGTCAAGCCTCTTGGGCTTTCAACCGACACGGTTGAAGAGCACAACACATGGATTGCCGATGTCAACGAAACTCAAGAAACCGACCTGCAATTCCCGATCGTGGCGGACCCGGACCTTCGCGTTGCCAAGCTCTACGAGATGATCCACCCGGAGGCATCAGATACCGCCGCCGTGCGTTCGGTGTTCATTATTGATCCAGCCAAAAAAGTGCGCCTGAGCCTGACTTACCCAATGAATGTAGGCCGCAACTTCGACGAAATATTGTGGGTAATCGACGCCTTGCAAATCGCCGACGAGAAAACCA
>DFBP01000117.1 GCA_002366685.1 Rhodobacterales bacterium UBA3077
GGCGATGTGAAATACCATCTGGGGGCTTCGAGTGACCGTGAGTTTGATGGTAATTCCGTGCATCTCAGCCTCACCGCCAACCCTTCGCACCTTGAAGCGGTGAACCCGGTCGTGTTGGGCAAAGTCCGCGCCAAGCAGGAACAGGTTGGCGATATGGAGCGCAACACGGTTATGCCGATCCTGTTGCACGGGGATGCCGCTTTTGCCGGCCAGGGCGTAATCGCCGAATGCTTTGGCCTTTCGGGCCTGCGCGGGCATAAAACCGGTGGCACCATTCATATTGTGGTCAACAACCAGATCGGCTTTACCACCTCACCGCACAACTCGCGCTCCAGCCCTTACCCGACCGATATCGCTCTGATGGTGGAAGCCCCGATTTTCCACGTGAATGGGGACGACCCCGAAGCCGTGGTCCACGCCGCCAAAGTGGCGACCGAATTCCGCCAGAAATTCGGTAAAGACGTGGTGCTGGATATCTTCTGCTACCGCCGTTTCGGGCATAACGAGGGTGACGAGCCCATGTTTACCCAGCCGCAAATGTATACGGCGATCAAAAAGCAAAAAACCACTCTGGCGCTTTATACCGAGCGCCTAATCGCTGACGGGCTGATCCCCGAAGGCGAGATCGAGGATATCAAAACCAAGTTTCAGGCTTTCCTTGCTGATGAATTCGAGATTGGCACCGAATATAAGCCCAACAAAGCCGACTGGCTGGATGGCCGCTGGACCAAAATGAGGCGCAATACAGAGGAATACCAGCGCGGCGAAACCGCTGTTGATCTGGCGCGGGTGAAAGAGGTGGGCGAGGCGCTCACGCGCCTTCCAGCCGATTACAAGCCGCATAAAACGGTCAGCCGCCTGCTGGCTGCCAAGAAAAAGATGATTGAAACCGGTGAAGGGATCGATTGGGCCACAGGCGAAGCGCTGGCCTTTGGCACGCTATTGCTTGATGGTTTCCCTGTGCGACTTGCGGGGCAGGATTGCACACGCGGGACGTTCTCCCAGCGGCATTCCGGCATAATTGATCAGGAAACCGAAGAGCGGTATCTGCCCTTGAACCATATCAAAACCGGGCAGGCGGAGTATGAGGTTATCGACTCGATGCTCTCGGAATACGCCGTGCTTGGCTTTGAATATGGCTACTCGCTGGCCGAGCCCGATACGCTGACGCTCTGGGAAGCGCAATTTGGTGATTTTGCCAATGGTGCCCAGATCATGATCGACCAGTTCATTAGCTCTGGCGAGCGCAAATGGCTGCGGATGTCGGGTTTGGTGATGCTACTGCCCCACGGCTATGAGGGCCAAGGGCCGGAGCACAGCTCTGCCCGCCCCGAGCGCTTTTTGCAGATGTGCGCGGAAGACAACTGGACCGTTGCCAACTGTACTACACCAGCAAACTATTACCACATTTTACGACGCCAGATGCACCGCTCTTTCCGCCGGCCTTTGGTGCTGTTTACGCCAAAATCGCTGCTGCGGCACAAGCTGGCTACCTCTAGCCTAGCCGAGTTTGGCGAAGGTTCCAGCTTCCACCGGATGCTTTGGGACGATGCCCAGAAAGGCAGCTCGGCAACCTCGCTGGTGGCAGACAACAAAATCAAGCGTGTGGTTCTGTGCACCGGCAAGGTCTATTACGACCTGCTGGCAGAACGGGACGAGCGCGGGATTGATGACATCTACCTGATGCGGGTTGAACAGCTGTTCCCGTTCCCCGGGCGCTCGATGCGCGAAGAACTGGCGCGCTTCTCGAATGCGGAAATTGTCTGGTGTCAGGAAGAGCCGCGCAATCAGGGCTATTGGACTTTTATTGATCCCTATATCGAGGAGGTTTTGGCGGAGGTCAAAACCAAGTCAACACGGGCGCGCTATACGGGCCGCCCTGCGGCAGCCTCTCCGGCCACTGGCCTCGCCAAAAATCACAAATTGCAGCAAGCCGCGTTGGTGAACGACGCGCTGACCATTGAAGGAACAGCCAAATGACCGATATTCGAGTGCCAACCCTTGGCGAATCCGTAACAGAAGCAACTGTGGCAACCTGGTTCAAAAAACCGGGTGATGCTGTGGCCGTTGATGAAATGCTCTGCGAGCTGGAAACCGACAAGGTAACGGTTGAAGTGCCTTCCCCTGCCGCGGGCGTGATGGGCGAAATCGTAGCTGGCGAAGGTGAAACCGTAGGCGTGGATGCCCTGCTTGCCACGCTGGTTGAAGGAACCGGCGCGGTGGCAGCGGCCCCCAAAGCTACGCCTGCCGCAGCAGAAGCCCCGGTCGCTGCATCAACAGCAGCGAAAGACGTTGAAGACGCGCCGTCCGCCAAGAAATTAATGGCCGAGAAGGGGATCGACCCGGCATCTGTGCAAGGCTCTGGACGTGACGGGCGGATCATGAAGGAAGACGTGGCCAACGTTACCGCAACTCCCGCGCCTGCCCCTGTAGCAGCCCCACGCCCTGCCACTGATGCGGTTCGTGAAGAGCGCGTGAAGATGACCCGCCTGCGCCAGACCATCGCGCGGCGCCTCAAAGAAGCGCAAAACACCGCCGCGATGCTAACCACCTTTAACGAAGTCGACATGACCGAGATTATGGGCTTGCGGAATGAATACAAAGACCTTTTCCTGAAGAAACACGGCGTAAAGCTCGGCTTTATGAGCTTCTTCACCAAGGCCTGTGTGCACGCGTTGCACGAGGTGCCCGAAGTGAATGCCGAAATAGATGGCACCGATGTGGTCTATAAAAACTACGTCAACATGGGCGTGGCAGCGGGCACACCCACCGGCCTTGTGGTGCCGGTGATCCGCGATGCGCACGAGATGTCCTTCGCCGATATCGAAAAGAAAATCGCCGAACTTGGCGGGCGGGCCCGTGATGGCAAGCTCAGCATGGCTGAGATGCAGGGCGGTAGCTTTACGATCTCGAATGGCGGGGTTTACGGCTCGCTGATGAGTTCACCTATTTTGAACCCGCCGCAATCGGGCATTTTAGGGATGCATAAAATTCAGGAACGCCCGATGGCGATTAACGGTGAAGTTGTGATCCGCCCGATGATGTATCTGGCTCTTTCATACGACCACCGCGTGGTGGACGGCAAAGGCGCTGTGACCTTCCTTGTGCGCGTGAAAGAAGCGCTGGAAGACCCGCGGCGGCTGTTAATGGATTTGTAGGATGAACAAATTTTCATTTCTTTCGCTTGGATTAGCCTGTGTAGTTTCAACCGCTGGTCTCGCCGACTCTGTTGTTGGTCAATGGTCGATTGTCGGTTTTAGCGGTGAACCTTGGTATGTTGAAGCCCAAGAGCTAATTGGGAAGAATCAGACTTTCCAAGGTGGATTCTCAGAGGGACCCTTCTATGGCTGTAACTACTCAGGCCAGTCAATGACTTACACAGCCTATAGCAATGATGAGTTCTTTGCGAATCCGGAGTTCGCACTCTTTTTATCGCTGCGCGAAGGTATGATTCTGTCCAGCGAGAGATTGTTTGTCCATCGCATTACATGCAATGGAAACGGTAATATGGGCTCACGCAGAGTGCTCTATCCGTTTGTAACGAACGAGGCCCGCGCTTCAGCGTGGTATCTATTTGAGGGAGGGGTGTTTTCCTTCTACCGCCCGTGAACAATTGTGACCAGAGGCAAAAAAAATACCAGACGACACCTTGTTCGCTATCTAGGAGAATAAAATGGCAAACTATGACGTAATCATTATCGGTGGTGGCCCAGGCGGCTATGTTTGTGCGATCCGTTGCGCGCAGCTTGGGCTTAAAACGGCTTGTGTTGAAGGGCGCGGGGCGCTTGGGGGGACATGCCTCAATGTTGGCTGTATCCCGTCAAAAGCCTTGCTACATGCCTCG
>DFBP01000022.1:0-834 GCA_002366685.1 Rhodobacterales bacterium UBA3077
CGCCGAACGGAAAACCGAGCCATCGAGTTTTTGCTTATAAGCATCCAAATCAGCGATCGGCCGGGTCGCAACCCCGGATTTCATCGCGGCTTCCACCACGGCACATGAGACAATCGCCAAAAGGCGGGGGTCAAACGGCTTCGGGATCAGGTATTCCGGCCCGAATTTCAGGTTTTCATCTTTGTAGGCGGCTGCCGCTTCGGCGCTGGAACTGGCACGGGCCAATTCGGCGATCCCCTCAACGCAAGCGATCTGCATTTCGTCGTTGATGATTGTCGCACCAACATCAAGCGCCCCGCGGAAAATAAAAGGAAAGCACAACACATTGTTAACCTGATTTGGAAAATCAGACCGACCGGTGGCAATGATGGCATCGGGTGCGACTTCTCGAACCGCATCGGGCATGATCTCGGGGGTCGGGTTTGCCAGTGCAAAAATAATCGGCGCTTTTGACATTTTGGCAACCATCGCCGGTGTCAAAACCCCGGGGCCCGAGAGACCAAGAAAGAGGTCGGCCCCTCCGATCACATCGTCTAGGGTTCGCAGATCTGTTTTCTGGGCAAAGGAATCTTTTTCGGGAGAAGTCTCCGCACTTCGCCCCTTATAAACCAGCCCGTCAATGTCACAAAGCCACACATTATCGCGCTTCACGCCAAGCTTGAGCAACATGTTGAGGCAGGCAATGCCAGCCGCGCCGCCACCGGTGGAAACGACTTTGATTTCCGAAAACTTCTTCCCCGTTACGTGCAACGCATTCAGCGCTGCCGCCCCTACGACAATCGCGGTGCCGTGCTGATCGTCATGGAAAACCGGAATATTCATCCGCTCCCGGCA
>DFBP01000022.1:949-1261 GCA_002366685.1 Rhodobacterales bacterium UBA3077
GCCTTGCCTTCCATAATCGGCTTGCTGGCCAAAGCGCCAATGTTTCCCAACCCAAGCGCCGCTGACCCGTTGGTAACCACACCCACAAGGTTGCCCCTTGCCGTAAAACGAGCGGCCGCTGAAGGGTCATCCTTCATAACCATACAGGCTTCAGCAACACCGGGCGAATAGGCCAACGCAAGATCACGCCCGTTTGCCAGCGGTTTGGTGGCCCTGACCTCGAGCTTCCCGGGTTTCGGAAACTCGTGATAATTCAGGGCGGGTGTGTTGGGCTTATCGGTCATAAAAAGGCCTTATGTATACAAAGGGATG
>DFBP01000022.1:1331-7484 GCA_002366685.1 Rhodobacterales bacterium UBA3077
ATATTTTTGCCAAGGGCGATACCTTCGCTTTGGGAACCACCGATGATTCAAACCCGTTCAGCCGCGCCAGAAGCCAACCGTAAACAAAACGTATACCGCTATGAGTTCCAGTCGCCCCAAAAGCATTGCGGCACTCAGCACCCATTTTACCGGGTCGGATAACCCGGCAAAATTCCCTGCGGGGCCAATCTCCGGCCCTAAACCCGGCCCGATATTAGCCAGCGCAGTGGCAGCTCCTGAAACGGCGGTGATAAAATCCAGTCCCATTAGCGAGAGCAACACCGATAATATTGCCAAAGTCAGCATAAACATCACAAAAAAGGACATCACCGAAGAGATCACATCCTCAGAGACAGGCCGGCCCTCATAGCGTGCGCCAAACACCCCGTGCGGTGAGTGAATGCGCCGGATTTGCTGTTTGATCGAAATAAATAGTAACTGAAACCGGAAAATCTTGATCGAACAACAAGTCGACCCCGCGCAGCCCCCTATAAGCCCGATCATAAAAAACAGAACCACAGGAAACGCACCCCACAGCTGGTAATCCACGCTCGCATAGCCGGTGCCTGACAGGATGGACGTAACGTTGAACAGCGTCTCACGGAAGGCGGCTTCTCCGGAAGTATTGTTGACTGCCATTCGATAGAAGGTGAGCAATAAAACCAGCCCCAGAGCCGTGGCCAAAAATACCCGAACCTGCGAATCTCTCAATATCGGCCGCGCTGAGCCGTTCAATATTTGGACGTAGCGTATAAAAGGGAGGCTTGCGAGCAGCATAAAAAGCGCCGCGACATATTCCGGCATGCCCTGAAACGCACCAAAAGACGCATCACTATTCGCAAAACCTCCGGTCGCGATAGTTGTCATCGAGAGAACCATGGCGTCGATCAAATCCATCCCCACGGCCATATAAGCAAATAGGCAGAGCAGCGTTAGCACCAGATAAATAATCGAGATAGATCCCGCAATTTCGCCGGCCCGTGGAAGGACTTTACCCATAGTGTCAAACCCTTCCGAACGGAAAAGTTGCATACCGCCAACCTTAAGGGCTGGTAAAAAAGCCATAGCCACAACAATTATACCAACGCCGCCAAACCATTGCATCATCCCGCGCCACAGCAATGTACCGGTTGGTAAATCTGAAAGATTTGAAAATACCGTAGAACCTGTGGTGGTAATACCTGACATCGCCTCAAAAAACGAATCTGTGTAGCTGGCATTGGGTGCGCCAAGCCAAAATGGCAGGGCCGCAAATATCGGCAGCGCCAACCAACTCATTACCGTTAGCAAAAACGCCTGCTGCAAATTCAGTCCCGGGTTGCGGGCATTGGCGCTGGCAAGCGCCATCGAACCGCCAAACAGGATGGTGACCATAGCAGAAACCGCGAAGGTTCCGCCGCCACCGGTATTGAGCGCGATATCAACGCCCCAAGGAATAAACATCGTGCCCCCGAGCGCTACGAGAAGCAGCCCGATCACATAGCCCACAGGGCGCAAATCAAACATTAGCGCCTCCGCTCAAGGATCGGGAAAAACAAAACAGCCGCCTTCTGTTACAGGGCCAACGACAACCGATTTATAAGGCCCGGGGTCCAATACCACAGGCTGTATGCCGGTGATCTTGCGCATACAGGCATTCGCTTCTGCCTGAGGGGCCGATACCCCGTCTACATATATATCCAGCCAAGGATATCCCTGATATCCAATATGGCATGGGCCATCTTGTGGAGCAGGTCCGTCCCCGCATGTATCTTCAACTACCGCATATTTTCTTAGCCTTGGTAGATAAAACACTGTGCCAGCCGGAAAATCGAGAATATCCTGACCGTCGATAATCTGATGCCCGACGGCAAGTGTAACGGGGTTTGAAAAGGTGCCCATACCGCCTGCATGCGGGTGCCGGACGGGGTGGGAAATATCGACTGTGCCGGGGGGGGTGTTATCCCAAAAGCTGTAGCCGGTCAGATAAACCTGCATCACGAACGGCTGCCCGTTCGGGATCGGGAGCTCGGGTGTTTGAGCCAGCACCGCCCCCGCAAGGCCCAGCCCGCACAAAGATAACAGTATTTCGCGCAAACCGGTCTCTCCGCTATAGCCGAGCGTCTACCTTATTCGCAAAAACTTCCATTTTCAACAACTTGGATTTAGCACCCGCGTCGATCCATCCGTTACCGATAAGCACAGGGAAAAGTGCGACTCCAACCGCTGCGGCGCCAAGCCCGCTCAGGGTTTGGAGCGATTTACAATATCCATAAACTCGTTCCTGAGTACGGTGTCGTCTTTAAACACGCCAAGCATCTTTTTAGTGACCATATTCACGCCGGGTTTATGCACGCCGCGGGTGGACATACAATGATGCTCTCCCTCCAGCATAACGGCAACGCCTTTAGGCTGAAGCACTTCAAACAAGGTATTGGCGATCTGGGCATTCATCTTTTCCTGAACCTGAAGCCGCTTGGCAAACGCATCAACGACCCGCGCCAGTTTCGAGATTCCAACCACGCGTTTTGTCGGGATGTAAGCCACATGCGCCACACCGATGATTGGTGCCATGTGGTGCTCGCAATAGCTTTCAAACCGGATGTTACACAAGGCGACAATTTCGTCGTATCCATCCACCTCGCCAAAGGTGCGCTGCAACATTTCGGCAGGGTCTTCTTCATAACCCTTAAACCACTGCCCATAGGCTTTGGTGACCCGTTTCGGTGTGTCCAGCAAGCCTTCACGTGTTGGGTCATCACCGGCCCAGCGCAATAGTGTCCGCACCGCATCCTCGGCCTCTTCCCGACTTGGCTTTGTCGCACTTAGAAGCTCGGCATCACCGTCGATCGTACCGGGATTGATAATATTCATGTCGCACTCCTTGGTGGGCACTCAACCCGGTCCACAAGTTAACTCAATGCGCATCCCGCGCAGCCCGAGTTAACAGACTCCTTCGATTTGGTTACTAAAGTATGAACAAGAGCAAATTAGTTCAAGATGTTGCGAATATTAAGGCTTGGGTAATATCTGCCAGCAAATCATCTGAATCTTCCAGACCAACCGACAATCTTACCAGTCCGTCCGATATACCAAGATCAGCCAGTTGATCCTGCGAAAGGCGCTGGTGCGTGGTTGTGGCCGGATGGGTAACAATGCTTTTGGCATCGCCCAGATTGTTGGAAATCAACACGATTTCAAGCGCGTTGATGAAACGGAAGGCCGCATCCTTCCCGCCCTTAAGGTCAATCGAAACCACAGTCCCGCCTGCCTCCATCTGCGCGCCAACCAAGCTATTTTGAGGATAGCTTTCCAACCCCGGATATATAACCCGTTCCGTATTATCGTTACCTTCCAATGCCTTAGCAATCTTTAGCGCGCTTCCTGCCTGCGCCCGCACGCGCAGATCCAGCGTTTCAAGGCCCTTGAGCATGACCCACGCGTTAAACGGGCTCAAAGCACCGCCAGTATGCTTGAGATAGGTTTCCAATGGCCCGCGAATAAAATCGGTGTCACCCAGAACTACGCCACCCAGGCAGCGGCCTTGCCCGTCAATATGCTTGGTCGCGGAATAAATGATTACGTCGGCTCCAAGCGTCAAAGCGCGCTGAAAAATCGGAGTTGCAAACACGTTATCGACCACAACTTTCGCCCCTACCTTGTGCGCAAGTGCCGCAACGCCGGCAATGTCTACCGCCTCCAGGGTCGGGTTGGAAAGGGTTTCAAAGAAGCAAACTTTGGTATTCGGCCGCAGGGCGGATTCCCATTCTCCAAGGTTTTTTCCGTCAACAAAACTAACCTCTACGCCATATTTCGGGAGCAGATTTTCGACGATGAACAGGCAGGAGCCAAAGAGCGCCTTGGCAGCAACGATATGGTCGCCAGCTTCCAACAAGGCAAATAAAGCCCCGTTCACAGCCGCCATTCCCGAGGCCGTGGCAAAGGCGGCCTCAGCGCCTTCCAATGCCGCGATCCGGTCTTCGAACATTGCCACTGTCGGGTTGCCGTAGCGGGCATAAATGAATTCATCATCACCCAAAGCTTCAAACCGCTCCTGCGCGGATTCAGCATTCGGGTATACAAACCCTTGCGTCAAATATATCGCCTCGCTGAGCTCACCATATTGACTGCGCCGCGTGCCTTCATGCACCAGCTTGGTGCGTGTGTTCCACTTGTCCATGTTTTCCCCGGAAATTCCGGCCCCCTAGTTAAAACCTGATCGGGCTTTTACGGGCCACGACCTCTTTAGCGGAAATATTTAGAGTGGCCCGCAATCCGGTTCGACAAAGCACCACTTGCGTGCTGATTAACGAATTCTATGATTGTCGTCAATTGCCCCTTGTGGAAATCCATATAACGACCATCTTAAATACTCAGGCACGCAAAGGAATGCAGATATGACGCACCCCATTGACCTCTATTACTGGCCTACTCCTAACGGCTGGAAAATTCCCATTATTCTTGAGGAATTGGGCCTCGAATATAACGTCATTCCGGTAAATATCGGCAAAGGTGACCAGTTCACCGACTGGTTTTTGAAAGTCTCGCCCAACGGCAAAATGCCCGCGATTGTTGATCATGATGGACCTGATGGCGAGCCGATCTCGATTTTCGAAAGTGGTGCAATTTTGCAGTATCTTGCCCGCAAAACCGGAAAGCTCTACGGCAATTCCGAGCGGGAGCGCATCGAAATTGACCAATGGTTGTTCTGGCAGGTCGGCGGTGTTGGCCCGATGGCCGGGCAGGCCCACCATTTTCTGAAATTCGCACCGATGATGAATCCGCCTCAGGTTCTGCCCTACGCACAAGATAGGTACCGGACAGAAACATCTCGCCTTTACAAGGTTCTGGACACACAACTTGAAGGAAAAGATTATGTTTGCGGTGATTATTCAATCGCCGATATCGCGCTTTGGGGTTGGGTTTCATTATGGGCTGTGCAGCAGCACGACATAGAAACCACGCCAAACGTAGCCGCTTGGCTGGAGCGCATGGGTGCGCGTGAAGCTGTGATAGCAGGCCGGGCGGTTTCCGCTGAAAACCGTGAGGAAGTCAGCAAGGAATCGGTCCAAAGCTCGGCAATGTTCAAAAAGCCCGAGTAAGCAAAAACTGGTGAGCCCTTAGTCAGGGCTCACTCATTGATTATTCGGCAATGAACTCAGCGGGTATCACCAGAGCTACATGCCCGGAAACCGGCAGCGGTGGCATTCCCTCCTCGGGGGATTGCTCCCACTCGTCATTCAACACTTTGCGAACTGCGCTGGCGCTAAAATCAAATGAGATGGTCCCTCCGTCTGTGCGGATAAAATTTGTTATCTGTAATTCGCCCTCAATACCTATGGCTTCCGTCGGGTGCTGCATATCGCGCCCCGATTCCATCACGGTAAGGCTATTCATCATACCGAGGTTGTTTCCGTTCAATCCTATGGTGAAAGATAGCATGGGGTTGTCGTAGCCCCCGTTTTCATCTGCACTTACGCCGGTGATCTGCAGCACTTCGCGCCCCATAAACACTTTGATCTCCGCAAAGCTGTCCCCTCTTTCCGGTCGGGTCGCGATAAAAAAATCGGTCTCGGCACCGTCGTAGATCGCATTCATCTGACCGATGATGCTATATTCATCAGAAAGTTGCTGGGCATGGACAGGAAGTGCCAGCGCCAGAAGAAAAGCCAGAAAAAATCGCATCGTTCAAATCTCCTTTTTGACAAGTGTAACAATATCTAGCAGATTCCCTCACCGGTTCAATCACCAACGGGAATTCAACACCCAAATTTGGTCCCCCCGCCAATCAACCCTGCCCCTCTATTCCCGAAACGCATCCGGGATCGTGACATATACGCGCCCGGAAATCTCCACCGGAGGCAGGCCCGACAAAGGCTCCCATGCGTTATCCATCCTGAGCAATTTTGCAGAAAAGTCGAACTCCACCGCGCCTTCCTGAGAAAGCGAAAAATTAAGGAGATGCAGTTCACCCGCCGGGGCCCCCGCCAGTATAGGCCCCGGTGCGCCGTGTTCCACTTCTGTATAACTGATCAAAGAAAAAGGTCCGGGAAGACCGCCAACCAACGGCAGCCGAAAGCTAAGAGAAGGATGGTCATACCGCCGTTCAGCATCAAGGGTTGAACCCATTATACCAACGACAGCTTGGCCTTCTTCATCAGAGACATCAGCGAA
>DFBP01000188.1 GCA_002366685.1 Rhodobacterales bacterium UBA3077
CATGTTTTCACAGCCGGAGAAGAAGTGCCCGTGTGTGGCAACACCTACCGAATGCTGGCAGAAAGCCGCTTTGCGCCCTACTTTGAATTTGCAGGAGACTTCACCACCCACAAAGGCATTTTTGCCGGATGTGGTGGTGGCTTGCCATTTGATGCGGCTAAAAGCGGCTCAAGTAGCTGTTGCTAGGGGCGGGCGGGCTTGGTAATTGGGGGAAACCCCAAAAGGATGGCCCGTGACTGCTAAGCTTGAACTCCAGAATATTTGCCGCGTCTTTGACGGGGTTACGGTGGTAGATGATCTTTCGGTGCGCTTGATGTCGGGAGAGGTCACTTGCCTGCTTGGCCCCTCGGGCTGCGGGAAATCAACCACGCTGCGCATTGCAGCGGGGGTAGACCGGCAAACCAGCGGGCGGGTGCTGCTGGACGGGCAGGTTATTTCGGATGATTCTATTCACTTGCCACCGGAAAAACGCTCCATTGGTTTGATGTTTCAGGATTTTGCTTTGTTTCCGCACCTTTCGGTTGTGGAGAACGTAGCCTTTGGGTTGAAGTCGGCGAATAAGCGCGAATTGTCGCTGGTCCTGCTGGATAAGGTCGGGCTGAAGCACGCTGCCGAGAAGTTTCCGCATATGCTCTCAGGGGGAGAGCAACAGCGCGTGGCGCTGGCGCGGGCCTTGGCCCCCAATCCTTCCGTGATGCTGATGGACGAGCCCTTTAGCGGTTTGGACAACCGGCTGCGAGACGGGATCCGAGACGACACGCTGGCTATTTTGAAAGACCTGAACGCGGCGGTTTTGCTGGTGACTCACGAACCGGAAGAAGCCATGCGGATGGCCGATAACATTGCCCTGATGCGCGCGGGTAAAGTGGTGCAATATGGTGCGCCCTATAACCTCTATAACGCGCCAGTAGATTGTCAGGTAGCCGGATTTTTTAGCGATATCAATGTGATACATGGGGTTGTGGAAAATATGCAGGCCGAAACACCCTTTGGCCAGTTTTTCACGCCCAACCTTGTGGACGGGGCGGATGTAGAAATCATTGTGCGCCCGCAGCACCTGAAAATAGATTTTGACCGCAGTGGCAAGGGGCCGAACCCAACGCCGCAAGACGGGGTTCCGGCCCGCGGATTGGTAAAACGCGCGCGGTTTATGGGCAGCGAGAGTTTGATCGAGCTGGAAATGGATTACGACAAGTCCACACTTAGCGCCACCATTCCCGGGGTTTTCCTGCCCGGTGAGGGCACGCCACTGTGGCTATCGCTCCGGCGAGACCGCTGCTTTGTGTTCCCGTGTGAGACCCAAAGTACGGTCAAAGATCCATATATGGAGAAAATTTCCGCCGATTAGGCTGATTGGTGTTTGAACCTCGGGGCTTAAGCCCCTAGATATAGGCTACACATCTCAAACTGGGAGAGAGAGAATGACTACACCGCTGTTGATCGGCAATGTTGGGCCGATGGGGATTGTCCTTATCGCTGTTGTTGTGCTGGTGCTTTTCGGGCGCGGCAAGGTTTCGTCTTTAATGGGCGAAGTCGGCAAAGGGATTTCGAGCTTTAAAAAAGGCGTCTCGGAAGGCAAAGAAGAGCTTGAACAAGCGGCAGCTGATGAAGCTGTTGACGTGACACCTGTCAAGAATAAAGACGAAGCCTAAGGCTCCGCCATCACTTTAAAAGCGGGGATGCACCAGAATGTTTGATCTGGGCATGATGGAATTGCTTGTTATCGGGGTTGTGGCGTTGATCGTCGTCGGCCCCAAAGATCTGCCGGGACTATTTCGCACCGTTGGCAATTTTGTGGGCAAAATGAAGGGCATGGCGCGGGAGTTCCAACGCTCTATGGATGACGCTGCCAAATCTTCCGGCATGGGCGATGTGATGGACGGCGTGAAGGGCGCGACGGACGGGCTGAAGAAGGCAACCAACTTTAACCCGATGGACTTCAACAAAGACCTTGGCGCAATGGCCAAGGACAAGGCCAAGAAAGCTGTTACGGGTGACGCACCCAGTTATGAGCACGGTGCCGAGATGCCAGAGGGCGAAACAGCTGCCAAAACGGCGACGAAAAAAACCGCTGTGAAAAAGGCATCCGCGAAAGCGCCCGCCAAAAAACCGGCCGCAAAAAAACCGGCCGCAAAAACGGCAGTCAAGAAGCCGGCAGCCAAGGCTACGGCAAAGGCGTCCGCCAAGAAACCAGCCGCCAAAACAGCGACAAAAAAAGCATCCGCCAAGAAACCCGCAGCCAAAAAACCTGCCGCCAAGAAAGATGCATAAAAGATGAGCGACGATGACGTTGAACTCAGCGCCGCGCCGCTGATTGAGCACTTGGCCGAGTTGCGTACGCGATTGATCCGCGCGCTGCTGGCTTTTGTTGTCGGTATGCTTGTCAGCTATTCGGTTTCGCAACAGATTTTTGATTTCCTTGCCAGCCCGATCTGCGCGGAGCTTATTGAAGCCACTGGTGAATGCGGGCTGATCTTTACCGGTTTGCAAAAGGGCTTTACCACCGCATTGCGCATTTCGATGTTTGGCGGATTTGCGTTGGCCTTCCCGATTATCGGCTTTCAACTTTGGCAATTTGTAGCGCCGGGGCTTTATGCCAAGGAGAAATCGGCATTTTTGCCGTTTCTGCTTGCTTCGCCGGTTCTGTTCCTGATCGGGGCTTCGTTTGCTTTCTACGCGGTGTTGCCCTTGGCGTTTGACTTCTTCCTTGGCTACCAAAACCTCGGGCCTGACGGGGCCGAGGCGCTGGACGGACCTTCGGCGGT
>DFBP01000200.1:0-6016 GCA_002366685.1 Rhodobacterales bacterium UBA3077
GCCGCGTTGGTGGCAAGGTCACCGTGCAAGGTATCTCGTGGTGGCTCGACCGTAACGTTTTTAAAGCTGAGGCCAGCAGGTAGAGCACCCGAAGCCACAAGGGTTTCGAGTTCCTTGATTACAAGGGTTTTGATTTCGGCAAACAGGTTCATCAGATCGATTCCACAACAGTTTCGGCGGGCCATAGCATATGGCAGGTTAAGGGGCCAGACTGCAAGCGCAGGTTTTTGGCGATCCGATTGGCAGCGTGTGCCTGCCGAGCGCAGCGAGGCCACAGCGCCGCAGCTCCATTTTTGCCACTTGTTGCAAAAATGCCCGCTTGCGTTAGGGTCGCGGTTCCAGTTTGGCATGGGATTGGAGCGCAAAGCGGTCTGTCATGCCGGCAATATAGTCAGAGATCATCCGCGCCTGCGCCTGCTCCTCATCGGCCTGCCAGCCTTCGGGCATCAAAGATGGGTTATCAAGATAGGCTTCAAACAGATCGCGCACCACTTGCGCCGTTTCCACGCGCATTTTTTTTACGGTTTCATGGCGATACATATGACCAAACAAAAAGCTTCGAATCTCCCGCAGGTCTTGCCATAAAGAGCCGGAAAACCGCACAACGGGCGCGCCGAGGTCACGAATATCCTGTGCCGAGCCCGCAGCCGAAGCTGCCAGTCTTTTTTGGCTTTCCGCCAACACGTCTTCGACCATCACGCCAAAAACGCGCCGCAGTGCCTCGTGGCGACGGCGCTCTTTGTCCAGCCCCGGATATTTACCGTCAACTTCGTCAAAACAAGCACCGACTATGGGCAAGTGCAGGATATCCTCCACCTCAAACAGACCCGCCCGCAGCCCGTCATCCAGATCATGGTTGTTGTAAGCAATGTCGTCAGCCAATGCCGCAACCTGAGCCTCTGCGCTGGCATGGGTCTTTAATTCCAGATCAAAGCGCTCGTTATACTCGGAAAGCGCATAGGGTAACGGGCCCAATACCGGACCATTATGTTTGGCGATGCCCTCAAGGGTTTCCCAAGTTAGATTTAGCCCGTCAAACTCAGCGTAGTGGCGCTCCAGCGCGGTTACAATCCGGATCGCTTGGGCGTTGTGATCAAAGCCACCATATGGCTGCATGCACGCATTGAGAGCCTCTTCGCCCGTGTGGCCGAAAGGCGTGTGGCCAAGATCGTGGGCCAGCGCCACGGCTTCGGTCAGCACCTGGTTTAAGCCCAGCGTTCGGGCGATTGTGCGCGCCACTTGGGCTACCTCAATCGAATGGGTCAGGCGGGTGCGAAAATGGTCACCCTCATGTTCGACAAACACTTGTGTTTTGTGCTTGAGGCGCCGGAACGCGCTGGAATGGATGATCCGGTCCCGATCTCGCTGAAAGCAGGTACGATGGGCGCTGCCACCTTCAGGTACCAGCCGACCGCGGCTTTCCTCCGCTTTGGAGGCGTATTTCGCTATCATGTGACAAGGCTCCGCACTTGTATCAGGTCTATTGCCCGCTTACATTGCGAGTACTACAACAGTTTGAACGGGTTGAACAGATGCAGCTGACCTTACCGCCAAAAGTCACCGAACGCGCTTTCGAGCGCCTCGCGGAGATCAACGAAAGCGCCGACACGCAGCAAGCTTTGCGCGTGGCCGTAGAAGGTGGCGGCTGCTCGGGGTTTCAGTACGAAATTGAGCTCGACAAAGCGCGCGACGACGACCTCGTGTTGGAGGGGAGCGGCCAGAGGGTGGTGATTGACCCAGTGTCCCTGCCCTTTCTGGCCGATGCCACCATTGATTTCACGGCCGAGCTTATTGGCGCAAGATTTGTGATTAACAACCCCAACGCGACCTCCAGTTGCGGTTGCGGGACCAGCTTTTCGATGTAAGGCAACCCCGTCTCTTTTCCCTTTGGAAGTAGAGGTAACGACTAGGCACGAACCCTAGGAAAATTCCTCGGGACTGCGCTGTTGGTAACCAAATGACTCAGCCACTTCCCAGTCAACTAGACCATTAATAAGCTCGGCATCCTGTAGCGACACTTGCCGCTTCCAAGCCTCTTCCCGATAATGAGCCTGCCTCGCGAAACGGTCTTCCTCCAATCCCTTGGTGGATGCTTCAATCTCGAACAGGTTTTCAGCTTCTATACCCAGTGCCTCAAGCGCCGTTGACAGCGCCAAAACGGGGGTAAGGACGAAATTCTCGAACTGGATAATAGCAGAAGGCACGGGTGCTACACGCGCAAATTCTCGGTAGGCCCGCAATTTGGTATTCCAGAGATCCATAGGTGACGGCAGAATCGGCGCCACATTATCACGTGCGAGTGTGACCCACGGAAATCGAATGAATGCATTGAGGCTTTCGAATTCTGGTGCACGCGCGTGGTATGGGTTGCGATATAGAGATGCGATCCAGCTATAAGGATCGCGCACCAAAAACAGCACTGAGGCCCCTTTGCTCACATAGCTGTGGTCGATTTTTGGTGCGGCGTGTTTCCACGAGCTGATACCGCCCAGCCGGCCATCCCGAATATCCCGGATCGCATCTCGATAAACCATTTTTCGAAATCCGGTAAGTGTCGCTTCAATTCGGCCGGTGAGTTCATCCAGATCAGGCATCGGATCTTTCGGAGAAACAGGGCGAACGCCCTCGGCCATCCTCAGCATTGTAATCACGGCACGGGTGCCAGTATTACGCTCGCCAAAAATTTTGATCTTTGCGACCTCGGTAGCTGCCACTTTCGCACTTCCTTTATTCAACCGGACTGGCTCCTTGCCTATTGTTGCTTTGGCCAATACCATAGCTAAAAATCGCCGGAGTCCCACATGAAAATCGCTTCTTTTAATATCAACGGGATCAAAGCTCGCCAACCCGGTTTGTTGGAATGGCTCAAAGAGAGCGATGTGGACGTGGCCCTGCTGCAAGAGATCAAGTCGATGGACGAGACCTTCCCGCGTGAAGCTATTGAAGACCTTGGATACAACATCGAAACCCACGGGCAAAAAAGCTTTAATGGTGTGGCGATCCTGTCGAAATTCCCGATCGAGGATGTGGTGCGGGGGCTGCCGGGGGATGAGAGCGACGAACAGGCGCGGTGGATCGAAGCGACCATCAATACTGTGCGTATTTGCTGCCTCTATTTGCCGAATGGCAACCCGGTGCCCGGCCCAAAGTTTGACTATAAACTGGCATGGATGGCGCGCTTGCATAGCCACGCACAAGCGCTGCTGGAAAGCGAAGAGTCCGTGGTTATGGCGGGGGATTATAACATCATCCCGCAGCCCGAAGATGCCCATCAACCCGAAGACTGGGAGGGCGATGCGCTCTACTGCCCTGAAAGCCTGAGCGCTTTTCGCAAAGTGCTCAACCTCGGTTATACAGACGCCTTGCGCGCCCTAAACCCTGCCCCGCTCACCTATACTTTCTGGGATTTTCAAGCCGGGGCCTGGAACCGCAATAACGGCATCCGGATCGATCATTTTTTGCTTTCGCCGCAAGCGGCAGACAAGCTGAAAACCTGCGATATAGACCGGCATATGCGGGGGCGGGAAAAGCCTTCCGACCATGTGCCTATCTGGATAGAGCTTGAAGTATAACCCAGTTTCAATGCCGCTTTACTGGCACCAGTTGGCATGGAACCAGCCGTTCGGGCTTTCCTGCACGTTGCCGATCCGGACCGAATCTGAAAAGCACCAGCGCCCCATACAGACCGAGGTTGAAACCACACGGTCACCATTGAACAACTGACCAATTTGCGGATAGCGCACATCGGGGCCGCTTCGCAGTGCCAAAAAGCCGTCGCCGCTGTTTGAAAGCCCGCTTACGGTGCAGCTTCGCTCGCGGCCAGACTCGCGCGGAAATACATCCATCTCAGCCAGAACATTTGGCCAGCGGCCCAGCTGGATTGCCCCGATGCCAAAGCGCAGCGGGCCATAACGGCCATTCAGGGTGAGGAGAGCCAGGTCTGTGTTGATATCACAGGCACGCGGCCCCTCGGCCCGCTCAATTTGTGAAATTCTGTCGAGGGCTGTCTCTGGCAGAGCAACGGCACCGGGGACGCAATCACTGTTATCAAAAACCGACTGGCCAAGTACGGTTTCGAAGCAATACCCGGCGGTATTGATGATCTGATTCCGCTCGATCCAAAGTGATTCACAACCATCGCGGCCAGAACCCAGCACGGGAAAGCTACCGGATATCGCTGAAACAGGTAGAAACCAAATTATCAATATCAGATATTTCACCATGCTGTCGCCTATCCCCGTTTTGTTACGTCATGACCATAAAGCCAATCAAACTGCCGCAGCAAGGCTCCGCTTGGCACTAAGGATAACACTTTATGAGCGGCCCCGCGAAAGGCCGGGTTGCGAAGGTGATAAGACCAGGCGTTGCGAGCCGCGCCGTTTTGCACCCGTGTGGCTCTGGATTTGCGGGCCTTCTCGTAGCTTTCAAACCCCTCGGAAAACGTGCTGGCCACGGATAGGTTTTGCGCCAGCACGTAGGCATCTTCCAATCCCATGACGGCGCCTTGCGCCAAAAACGGCAGCATCGGGTGGCAGGAATCCCCCAAAAGCGCGATGCGCCCATCTGCCCAGCGCGGCAAGGGGGGGTGATTAAACAAGCCCCAGAGGAAGGTTTCGTCAACAGCGCTCAACAAGGTTTGAACGGCGGGAGCAAAGCCCTTAAAGGCGGCCCTCAAGTTCTCGGATGAATCCGGTATGTTCCACCCTTCCTCGGCCCAGTCGGCGCGCTCTTCCACGGCAACGAAGTTGATCAGCGTACCGCCGCGAAGGGGATAAACAACCAGATGGCGGCCCTTGCCCATAAACACCTGAGCGGCATTTTCAAAAAGCCCCTGTGGCAGGCGCTCAGCCGGGACCAAACCACGCCATGCAACCTGTCCGGTAAAGGTGGCTGCCTGCCCTTTGAACGCCAGTGTACGCACCTTGGAGCGCACTCCGTCTGCGCCAATCAGGCTTGGGGTTAGAATCGCCTCGCGGTCTTCAAACTCCATCAAAACACCGGCTTCGTTGGAGGAAAGCCCGCTCAACTGGTGATCAAAAACCAGTTCAACACCGGCGGAACGCGCCCCTTCCTCCAATATCCGGAGAAGGTCTGCGCGATGGAATTGCCAGTAGGGGCGACCGTATCGCGCCTCTGCCGTTGCGCCCATTTTCAGGCGGGAAACTTCACCACCTCGATAGTCGCGCAGAACAATCGCTTCGGGTGTGTTGGCCAACTGCGCAGCGGCTTCGCGCAGCCCGAGCGCTTCAAGCACAGCGACACCGTTTGCGCTGATCTGCAATCCGGCACCAACTTCACCCAACGCTACAGCCTGCTCATAAACCTTAACCCGTGCGCCTTTTTGCGCCAGCGCCACAGATGCCGCCAGCCCGCCAATTCCGGCCCCGACGATACTGATTTCCTGATCACGTAGTTCCATCTAGGCCCGCCTGACGATGTTCAGTTCGAGTAAAGCGTCAATATCCTCAACGCCCAATTCTTCCAGAATTTTAAGTGTGTCCTCGCCGTCTTGCGGCATTTCATGCGGCACTTGGATCGGAGATTCAAACCGGGGGGCCACGGCAGGCTGGCTGATCCCGTCCGCTGGTTCCAATGCATGGCGCGCTGCCATATGCGGGTCATCTTCCACCTCGTCATATCTGAGCACCGGCGTTACGCAGGCATCACTACCCGCAAAAACCTGTTGCCAATGGGCCATTGGATGCTGTGCAAAGACGGTTTCGAGCCGCGTCATTTGTGCCTTGTGGAAAGAGGGGTCATTTTGCGGGCCGAATTCTTCGGGGTCGATTGACAATATCTCCAGCATCTCGGCAAAAAACTTGGCCTCGATGCAGCCCACCGCGACAAAGCGCCCGTCAGAACAGCGGTAGCACCGGTAATACGGGGCGCCGCCATCTAGCCAGTTGCTTTGCCTTTCGGGCCCCCAACGCCCCGCTGCATGTAACCCGAAAAACATGCCCATCATCGAATTCACGCCGTCAACGATTGCGGCGTCTACGACCTGCCCCTTGCCGGT